>CALGYY010000222.1 GCA_937934705.1 uncultured Bacteroidota bacterium | reverse complement strand
GGACTTCAGGCGGAGAATTTTCCCCGACTGTGTCCCGGGCTCAATTTTAACGCGTGCCTTCCCGTCGATGGTCGGTATTTCTATGGTCGTGCCCAGCACCGCTTCCGGGAAGCTGATATAATGTTCGTAGAGCAGGTTGTTGCCGTCGCGTTTGAGGTCGGGGTGTTCAATCTCCTCGATCAGCACGATGAGGTCGCCCGGGACGCCGCCCCGCGCGCCGGCATTGCCTTTTCCGCTCACTGACAACTGCATGCCTTCGGAAACCCCGGCCGGGATTTTGACCGAAATGATCTCTTCGCCCTTCACCACCCCGTTTCCGAAGCAGGAGGTGCATTTTTCCGTGATGGTCCGGCCTTCACCGCCGCAGCTCGGGCAAGAGGTGGCCGTCTGCATTTGTCCCAGGAAGGTATTGGTGACCCGGGTCACGCGTCCGGTGCCGTTGCAGGTGGTGCAGGTGCGGCTGGAGGTTCCGTGTTTGGCCCCGCTGCCATGGCAGGTGTCGCAAAGCACGTATTTGCTGACCTTCAGCTTTTTCTCCACGCCGTTGGCGATCTCTTCGAGGCTGAGCCTGACTTTAACCCTGAGGTTGGAACCGCGGTTCACGCGCTGGCTGTAACCGCCCCGGCCGAAACCGCCGAAGTTCCCGAAAGCGCCGCCGAAGATATCGCCGAACTGGCTGAAGATATCCTCCATGCTCATGCCGCCCCCGCCGCCGAAACCGCCCATGCCGTTCATGCCGTTGTGGCCGAACTGGTCGTAACGCTGCTTCTTCTCCGGGTTCGACAGCACATCGTAAGCCTCGGCAGCTTCCTTGAACTTTTCCTCAGCCTCTGCATTATCCGGGTTCTTGTCGGGATGGAACTTCAGCGCCATCTGGCGGTAGGCCTTCTTGATCTCCGCCTCTGATGCATCCCTGCCCACACCCAGTATTTCGTAATAATCTCGTTTTGCCATAAATTTCTTTTAGCCGGTCAGGCCCTTTAATTGGCTACCACTACTTTGGCAAAGCGCAGCACTTTACCATTGAGCAGGTATCCCTTTTGAATTTCATCCATTACCTTGTTGCGGTCTTCATCCTTCTCAGCCGCTACCTGGGCCACCGCTTCGTGGAGATCAGTATCGAAAGCCTCCCCGATGCTCTTCATCTCCTCCAGTCCCTTCTGTCCCAGCAGATTCCTCAGCTTCTGCTGAACCAGCACAATGCCCTCGCGCAGCGCACCCAGATCGGTGCTGTTGTCGAAGGCTGTCACCGCCCGGTCGAAATCGTCGAGCACCGGCAGCAGGGTGAGAATCATGTCGGCAGAAGCATTCTGGATCAGCTCCGAGCGCTCCTTAATGGTGCGCTTGCGGTAGTTGTCGAACTCAGCCAGAGTCCGCAGAAAGCGGTCGTTCAGCTCTTCGATCTGCGCTTTTTGCTGAAGAATGAGATCATCAGCCTTATCGCAGTGTTCATCATGTTCTGTGTCAGAACCCTTGTCCTGCTCTTCTTTCAGCATGGTGTTTTCTTCCTGCAGGTTTTCTGTTGTTTGTTTCTCCTGTGATTCTTCCATTTCCTTTTTTTTCTTCTTTTTCCCCATCATACAAAGTGTTCTTTCAATAGTAAAATTGGCAGTTTACTGACAAAATAACTGCAAGGCGGCAAAGTTAGTTTATTTCCTTTTACCTAAGCTGCAATCTTTCAGGCAGATAATGATTCTGCGGCAATTTGACCTCCCGGCAGGTCAAATAATCTGCCAGCAGGGGCGATGGGTCAAAATGTCAGAAGGGGCAGCCGGAGGGCAGAATTCAGCTTCCGGAAGCGGGCCGTTTTTTCCTTTGGTATTTTGAAAAATATACATAGTTTTGTCAGGCGGGTTAATTCCGTAATTATACGAATATCAATCATTAAAATAAATCTACATGCAAAGAATGCTTTTGTTGGGGGATGAGGCGATCGCTCAGGCTGCGATTGATGCCGGGATCTCGGCTATGTACGCTTATCCCGGTACGCCCAGTACGGAGATCCCTGAGTATGTTGACCACTCAAAGGAAGCCCGGGCGAAGGGTGTGGTTACACATTGGGCGGCGAATGAAAAAACCGCGATGGAAGGAGCCATAGGTATGGCCTATGCAGGGAAGCGCACCATGGTGACCATGAAACACGTGGGACTGAATGTGGCGGCAGATCCTTTTATGAATTCGGCCATCACGGGGACCAATGGCGGTCTCGTGGTACTGGCTGCTGATGATCCGTCGATGCACTCCTCGCAGAACGAACAGGATTCGCGGGTTTACGGCAAGTTTGCCTTGCTGCCTATCCTCGAGCCGGTGAACCAGCAGGAGGCTTATGATATGGTACATTATGGTTTTGAGATTTCAGAGAAATACCATGTTCCGGTTCTCATGCGCATCACCACGCGTCTGGCGCACTCGCGTGCGGGCGTGGTGCGCCGCGAGGCCAGGGAGCAGAACCCGCTGAAACTGCCCGAAGATCTCAAACAGTATATCCTGCTGCCGGCCATTGCAAGGCGCCGTTACAAGGCCCTGCTGGGACTCCAGGCCGATTTCATCCGCGAGGGTGCTGAATCGGGCTTCAACAAATACATCGACGGCAAGGACAAGCGCATGGGCATCATCACCACGGGGATTGCCTACAACTACCTGCTCGAGAATTACGACGACCGCGTGGTGCCTTACCCGGTGCTGAAGATTTCGCAGTATCCCATGCCGCGCCCGCTGGTGGAAAAGCTGGTACAGGAAACCGATGAGATCCTGGTTCTGGAAGAAGGTTACCCCGTGATCGAGGAACTGCTGAAAGGCTACCTCAGTCTCGGACTCAAAGTAAAAGGCCGCCTCGACGGCACGGTTCCCCGCGACGGGGAGCTGAACCCCGTGATCGTGGCTAAGGCACTGGGATTTCCGGTGGATGAGGAAAAGTGCATCCCGGAAGTGGTGGCTCCGCGCCCGCCCTCATTGTGCCCGGGCTGTCCCCACGCCGATACTTATAATGCCATCAACGAATGTCTGAAAGACCTTCCGAAAGGCAGGGTGTTTTCAGATATCGGCTGCTATACGCTGGGAGCGCTGCCTCCATACAATGCCATTAATTCCTGCGTGGATATGGGAGCTTCCATCACCATGGCGAAGGGGGCTTCCGATGCCGGACTGCATCCTTCCGTGGCCGTGATCGGCGATTCCACCTTTACCCATTCGGGACTTACCGGTCTGCTGGACTGTGTGACCGACAAAACGCCGGTAACGGTCTTCGTGCTCGACAACGGCACCACGGCCATGACAGGCGGGCAGATTTCCGCGGGGACAGGCAGGATTGACCAGATCTGCAAGGGACTGGGCGTGGAGGAAGAGCATATCCGCATCCTGAAACCTTTGAAGAAGAACCATGAGGAAATGGTGAAGGTGATCAGTGAAGAGCTGGAATACAAAGGTGTTTCGGTGGTTATTGCCAAACGCGAGTGTATCGTGGAACTGAATAAGAGAATGCGCGAAAAATTTAAAAACAAGCAATCATCATGAAGATAGATATCATTCTTGCCGGTGTAGGGGGACAAGGCATCCTTTCCATCGCGGCAACCATCGGGATGGCAGCGGTTGATATGGGACTGCATCTGAAACAGGCGGAAGTTCACGGTATGAGTCAGCGCGGCGGGGATGTTCAGTCGAACCTCCGTTTGAGCAACCGGGAGATCTATTCGGACCTGATCCCCCGCGGACAGGCCGACATGATCCTTTCTGTTGAGCCTATGGAGTCGTTGCGTTATATCCCAATGCTTTCCAAAAGCGGCTGGCTGATTACCAGTACGGAACCTTTTGTGAACATACCGAATTATCCGCCCATGGAAGAGGTGATGGCGGAGATCCGCAAGCAGCCGCATCATATCGCGCTGAATGCCGACCAGATCGCCAAAGAGCTGGAGAGCCCCAAGTCGGCCAATATGGTCATGCTGGGCGCTGCCAGTCCTTTCCTCGACATGCCTTTTGAGAAGCTGGAAAAGGCGGTTCATACGATTTTCGGGAAGAAAGGGGAGGAGGTGGTTTCCAAAAACATCGCCGCCCTCAGAGCGGGTCGTGAGTTCGCCGAGAAGAATCGCTGATCGCAGACCACTGAATTGTTCTTCAAGTACAATGAAAAGGTTCGGGAGAGGAGGGCTTCCGGACCTTGTGATGCTTTGAAATGAAGGAATCAAAATTTTCTTGTATTCCGAATTGTTTTGTTTGTAATTTTGGTCAGAAATTCTATCAAAATCTTTTCAGATAAACACATTTAAAATCAATCGACATGGCAAAAAGAACAATCGTAGCTATGCCCGGTGACGGTATTGGAAAAGCCGTCCTCGACGAAGCGATCCGCGTGCTGGAGGCAGCAGGTTTTCAGGCTGAATATGTACATGCTGACATTGGCTGGGAATTCTGGTGCAAAGAGGGTAACCCTCTGCCTGACCGGACCATCAAGCTTCTCGAAACCCATAAAATCGGTCTCTTCGGGGCAATCACCTCCAAGCCCAAAGACAAGGCCGCAGCCGAACTGGCTCCTGAATTACAAGGCAAAGGGATGCAGTATTACAGTCCCATCGTTTCCATGCGCCAGCATTTCAACCTCGACATCTGCATGCGTCCCTGCAAGACCTTCAAGGGCAACCCCCTGAATTTTGTGCGCCGCGGTGCCAACGGACAGATCGAAGAGCCTGAAGTGGATGTGATGATCTTCCGTCAGAATACCGAGGGACTTTATGGCGGTGTGGAATGGACCAATCCCTCCGACCAGGTGTATGACGCCCTGATGACCCATCCGAAGTTCCGCGATAATTTCGAGTGGTGCCCGCGTCCCGAACTCGCTGTTTCAACCCGCATCTTCACCAAAAAGTATGTGACGAGGATCGTGAAAGCCGCTTTTGAATACGCGAAGAAACGCGGATTCAACAAGGTAACGGTCTGTGAAAAACCCAATGTGATCCGCGAAACCTCCGGCATGATGCTGAAGGTGGCCCAGGAAATGAGCAAGGCCGAATACCCCGAGATCTGGGTGGAAGATGTGAACATCGACGCCATGATGATGTGGCTCACCAAGAATCCCGAAAATTATAATGTGATCGTTGCCGGGAATATGTTCGGCGATATCGTGTCCGACGCTTTTGCAGGACTCATCGGCGGTCTGGGCTTCGCCACCTCCGCACAGTTCAACCCCGAAAGCGGTGTGGCCGTTTTTGAGCCCACCCACGGTTCAGCCCCCAAATATGCCGATTACGCGACCTCGATCGTGAACCCCATCGCGATGATCAATTCAGCAGTGATGATGCTGGAGCACATCGGTGAAAACGCTATTGCACAACGCATACAGAAAGCGGTAGCAGAAGTGGTGGCCGAAGGGAAAGTGCGTGCCTATGACATGATGAAGCTCAAAGGTACCCAGGAAGTGATCAAGCAGGGCGCTGCTTCTACCAAAGCCATGGCTGACGCCATCATTGCAAAGCTTTAAGGATGGAGAAACTCCCGGAACCTGTTCGCAGTTCCGGGATTTTTTTTTATGTTTGAAATATACTATTAACCAAAATAATAATACATATGGACTATATTAAACAAGCGCAGGATCTTTGGCCTGAGCTCGAATGGATTAAAGATGCGGATCTTCGTGAGAAGGTCACCAAAACCTGGGCACTGGCGCTCGAAAAGAGTGTGCTGAGCCCTGAGGACCTGAGAACCATCCCCTTTACCCTGCTTTGCGGACCGGATCTCAAGGTTTCCTTTATGGATCACAAAACGGCGGTGGTTCACATTGCGAAGGACTGCGGCGAGCAGATGAATAAGTTCTTCAAAACGGATCTTCCGGTGAACATGGATGTCCTCATTGCCGGCGCCATCCTGGCCGATGTGGGGAAACTGCTGGAATATGAGATGAAAGACGGGAAGTCCGTCCAGGGCAAATATGGCAAGTACCTGCGTCACCCCTTCAGCGGGGTCAGCCTGGCTGAACAGTGCGGGGTACCGGCAGAGGTATGCCACATCATCGCCACCCATGCCGGGGAAGGCGATATGGTGAAGCGCACCACGGAGGCCTTTGTTGTGCATCATGCGGATTTCATGACTTTTGAACCTTTTAAAGACCGACTGAAATGAACATCATAGAAAAGATTCTTTCTCAGCACAGCGGGGGTGGTCCCGTGAAGCCTGACGACATTATTGATGTGATGATCGACACCCGTGCGGCCCGCGATTTCGGGGGGGCGAATGTGGTGAAGAACCTGATCAATAACGGACTCCGGGTGCATGATGCCTCGAAGACCGTTTTCACTTTCGATTGCAATCCCGGCGGCAGCGACCAGAACTATGCGGCCAATCAGCAGTTTTGCCGTCAGTATGCGCGGGAAAACGACATCAGGGTATATGATGTGGACTCCGGTATCGGGACCCATATTGCCATGGATGAAGGCATGGCCTGGCCGGGCAGCACCTTTGTTTCCACGGATTCGCACGCCAATATCATGGGTGCCATCGGTTCTTTCGGTCAGGGCATGGGCGATCAGGATATTGCCGCTGCCTGGGCCAATGGTGCGGTATGGTTCAAGGTGCCTTTTTCCGTGAAGATCAATTTCACGGGGAAGCGTCCGACCCATGTTTCTGCCAAGGACATTACCCTGAACCTGCTGAAGATCTTCGGCGCCAACAAACTGCTGGGGTATTCGGTGGAGATCTACGGTGAAGAAGCCGAAAAACTCAGCCTCGACGAGCGCATCACCATTTCTTCCATGGCCACCGAGATGGGAGCCATCATCATCATTTTCCCGCCCTCAAAGGACATTGTCACATATTGTGAGCAAAAGACGGGACGCAAAATTGAAGCGGTATATGCCGATGCGGATGCCGTGTACCAGGAAGTTCACGACATTGACATTTCGAAGTTCGTGCCCATGGTGGCCCAGCCGGGTCATCCCCACGACGACACCCCGGTGAGCGAGGTGAAGGGAACCAAGATTGATTCGGCCTTCATCGGTAGCTGCACCAACGGGCGTATTGATGACCTGAGAAAGGCCGCCGCTTTGCTGAAAGGTAAGAAAGTGGCTCCCGGCGTGGTTCTGAAGATCGTTCCGGCTACGGATGAGATCTGGAATGCGGCGCTGAGCGAAGGGCTGATCGCCATCTTCAAAGAGGCGGGAGCCCTGGTCTCCAATGCCGGCTGCGCGGGTTGTGCCGCAGGTCAGGTGGGACAGAACGGTCCCGAAGAAGTGACCATCTCGACGGGTAACCGGAATTTTGCCGGAAAGCAGGGCAAAGGCCTGGTCTACCTTGCTTCGCCCGAGGTGGTGGCAGCATCTGCTATCGCGGGTTTCATCACCACTCCCGATGACTTACCGGTGAGTCCGGCTGTCTTCGAAAAGAAAGGCATCCTCCAGCCCAAAGCAAAAGCCGGCGATACCAAAGGCGGCCAAAAGCCCACCGTGGTGGAAGGCCGCGTATGGCTGATCATGAAAGACGACATCGATACCGACATGATCTTCCATAACCGCTACCTGACGATTACCGATATCAGCCAGATGGGACAGTATGCTTTTGATAACCTGAAAGGTTATGAGGATTTCGCGAAGAAAGCCCAGCCCACCGATATCGTGATCACGGCCAAGAATTTCGGTGCCGGCAGCAGCCGCCAGCAGGCCGTGGATTGCTTTACGGCACTGGGGATCTCCTGTATTATTGCGGAATCTTACGGAGCCATCTATGAGCGTAACGCCATCAATGCGGCCATGCCTATCCTTACCTACAAGCCCCAGGCCCTGAAGGATATTGAGCTGAAAGACGGCGATAAGGTCCGCGTGGATTTCCTGAGCGGGGAGATGACCAACCTGGCGAACGGAAAGAAGACGCTCATCAATAAATTCTACGATGCACAGGCCGCCATTTATCAGAAGGGCGGACTGCTCGGCAGCTGATCCTGCCCGGCTTTGATCAGATCAGCAGGCTTTTCCCGCTTTTGGAGGAAAGCCTGCTTTGTTTTTCTGCAAAGCGGATCAGCTCATCCCGGAGCTCAGCAGGGCGGATGATGCGGTCCAGCAATCCCATCGAAAGCAGCTTCTCAGGATCCTCCGCAGCATCCAGCATCTCTTTCACGGCGCCGGATTCAGTTCCGTCTACACCGCGTTCACTCAGGCGGTCGGCCACGGTTTTCCCATAGATGGAAATCACCGCACCCGGCAGAGCGATGAAAGCTTCGGGTCTGAAGCCCGGACCGGCCATGGCATAAACCCCGGCAGTATAGCTTCTTCGCAGCACCACGGAGAGTTTGGGGATAGCCGTATTGGCGATGGCGGAAAACAACTGCGCGGCCTCGCGGATAATGCCCGCCTGTTCCACCTGCGGGCCGACCATGAAGCCTGCATCATCAGCCAGGAACACCAGCGGGATGCCGAAGGAATCACAAAGAGAGATGAATCGGGCCGCTTTGCGGCAGGTTTCCGGGAAAAAGATGCCGCCCCTCACGGCCGAATTGTTGGCGATGATGCCCGTGCTCAGTCCGTTCACCCGGGCCAGACCTGTGACCAGCTCACGGGCAATGCCCGACTTCAGCTCAAGCAGGGAATGGCCGTCGGTGATGGCATCGATCACCTGGTGTGTGTCGAAAGCCTCGTTGGGCGAGGCGGGGATGAGTTCCGCCACCCTTTCCGCTCCTGCACCCGCAGGCCCCGCCTCCTTTTTTCTATGCATCAGCAACTCCAGGTAGGCCGCGGCCCGGCTGAAAGCTGTGGTTTCGTCAGGACAGACGGCATCTGCTGAACCTGAGGTCCGCAAATGCATTTCAGCACCGCCCAGATCTTTGTAATCAGGCTTGATGCCCAGCATTTTTTCAACCACGTCGGGCCGGCCTATGCTCATGCCAGCGTTTTCTGTCATCACGCAATAATCACAAAGACTGACGGGAAAGGTCATGGAGGCCCCCATCTTATTCAGGACAACGGCAATCTGCGGGACTTTCCCGGAGAGCCGGGCGTGCCCGGCAAACCATGCACCCACACCCCTGGGATCAGCCAGCAGCCGGAGCGGATCATGCGGGAAAGGGCTCTCCTCACCCGATTTCTGATGACCCGGTGTGTCCATCACGAGGATGAGGGGAAGTGATCTTTCTTCTGCCATGGCGAGCAACTCCAGGTGCTCCTGCAGTCCGGCGAAAGGACTTTTACCGGCCTCATCCGGAACCATGAAAGAAAGCAGGACATCCATGCCCTTCACTTTTCCGCTGCCGGTGACCCAGCCATTACCGCTTCCCGGATGAAAGTCCTGAAAACTACCGGGCTCGCACAATTGCTGTATTCTTCTGAGGATGGTTTCTGTCATGCCTGTTCAGATTTTGTTCAGTTTCGATTCTTCGGAAATGGATCGGATGATCTCCTGTGATTCTTCGGAACAGGTCTGAATCACACTGAAATCGATATCGAGATTGTTCAGATACTGCAGGATGATACGGTGACGGTTGTAATGCCCGTAAGGCAGCAGACCACAGAAAATAAATCCCAGTCCGTTGCAGAATTCAACGAGTCCTGGCGAGGCCGCGTCCTCCAGGCTGATGTGGATGAAAATCACATCCGTGTGCCTCAGACACAGCTCATGGACCTGGGTTTTCACCGCCTCCTGTATGTCGGACCCGATCAGCTCAACCACGATATCCGATACATTGAGTACCGGAACGGAATTGACTTTCATCCTGCTCCGGACCGACTCCTCCGGGGCACGTCCGTCACCGAAAGCAAAGGGAATCCCGACACTCCCGAAAACCCTGCTGATCCGCCCCCGGTAACGCTCCGCTGTGAATACTACTCTTTCACCGTCGTCATGAAGGTGCTTGTATAAGAGCACGGCGCTTTCTTTCTGTTTGACTTTACCGCTGAGGGATTTGAATTCCACGTCATCCGGGAAAAGGCCGAGGTAAAGACCACAGGTGATGTATCCTATGCTCTGCGCGGTTGCCTGCGAGGCCACGTGGCTGGTGACGGCACGAGCGAAATAGGCATACAGGCCGGTTTCAAGGGCTTTCTCATGACAAAAGCGGTTCAGTTCTTTGAATACCCCGAATTTGCGGTATTCCGGCTTCACGAAGGCCACGCCCATCTCCGCGATGCGGTCGCCCGGATCACTGAATTTGAATGCCATGTGACCCATGAAGGATCCGCTGTTCCTGTCAACCGCGACATATGAGCGAAGGTAGCCCTCTGTATTCATTTCACTGATTTTCGCGGGATAATAAATATACGGCTCATAGGTATATCCATAAGCTTTGTATGCGCAGCGTGAGATCTCGATGGCGTCTTCGGTTTCGAAGGATCTGACCACAGGGCTGATCTTTTGGGTTTCAGCCGGGATTTCAGCAGGGGATTCGACCGGAGTTTCCTTCTCCATCATGGAGAGGATGTGTGTGTCGGGCATATTCTTGATCATGGTCAGCGCTTTCCCGTCTCTTCCGAGGTTTTCGTACACTATGCTGTCCATGGTCTTCTTCATGAGGAACATTCCCAGGCCGCCGGCATCTTTCGTACTGGCCAGTTCTTCCGGCCGGTATTCCCTGATCTTTTCAGGCAGAAAGGGCATGCCTTTCTCGTGGATACGCAGGATCAGCTCGGAGGGAGTCACGCTGATCTGCAGTTCAAAATGTTCCGACGGATTCTCACCATAGGCATGACGGATCACATTCATGAGGGCTTCCTCCGTAGCCAGTTCGATGAATCCCGCGTTAGTCTCATCAAATCCGCAGTCTGCAGCCAGCTGTCGGATAAAGGCGAGCCCCGGGGCAATCATCCGTGAGCTTGCCGGAAGCTTCAATGTAGTTTGAAATCCCGTCATGATACTGATGTTAAATGATTTCTTTGACTGCTTAAAAGTAAGCAATTTCGTATTGATATCAGCGGTCATTGCATCAATTCGATATTGGGATCGGGGTGACGAAGGTGACGGGTGACCGCGTGACCGCTTCAGCCCCCCCCGATACTCCATCACTCCATCACTTTCATCACTTATTCAGGACATAAATTCTATCTTTGACCTTTCCATTCAGGATCATGGACTTCTTTCACCATCATATCATCTTCTCCGGCACAGGTCAGATGTTCCGTTCGCTGAAAAGCAGGAATTACCGCCTCTTCTTCTTCGGCCAGAGCATTTCGCTGATCGGATCGTGGATACAGGTGGTGGCTTTGCCCTGGCTGGTCTACAGTATGACCAATGATGTGTTCCTGCTGGGACTGGTCAGTTTTGTGGGACAGATCCCGACCTTTTTTATTGCGCCCTTCGCGGGTGTGCTGCTCGACCGCTGGAATAAGCATAAGGCCCTGGTGATCGCCCACATATTATCTCTTGTGCAGGCCGCCGCACTGGCCCTGGTGTTCTATTCAGGGTTCATACAGATATGGCATGTTATATTATTAAGCGTTTTTCTCGGGATCATCAATGCTTTTGAGATGCCGGCTCGTCAGGCACTGGTCAACGATATGGTGAAACGCCCGGAAGACCTGGGCAATGCCATCGCCCTGAATTCATCCATGGTGAATGTGGCGCGCCTCATCGGCCCTTCACTGGCGGGAATTCTGATCTCCGTTTCAGGGGAAGGGATATGCTTTATCATCAATGCCGTCAGCTTTGTGTTCGTGATCATCTCATTGCTTATGATGCGAATGGGCAAAGCGGTGCACAAGCTTCATGAATCCAATATGATCAAAGGACTGAAAGATGGATTCCGATACACTTTTGGCCAGTTGCCGCTTCGCTTCCTCATCCTGCTCATTGCATGGGTGAGCCTGGTGGGTATGCCTTTCAGTGTGCTCCTTCCGGTCTTCGCCAAAACCATCCTCGGCGGAGGTGCACACACCTATGGCTTTCTGATGGGCGCTTCAGGTGTGGGATCCCTGCTGGGAGCCCTGTATATGGCCTACAGGAAAAACCTGAAAGGACTGCTGAAACTGATCCCTTTGTCGATCGCTGTCTTCAGCCTGGGTCTGCTGACTTTCGCGTTTTCCGGGAACCTCTTCCTTTCTCTGGCCCTGCTGTTGATCAGCGGCATCGGAATGATGATACAGATGACCGCCTGTAACACATTGGTGCAGACCATCGCGGATCCGGCCATGAGGGGACGCGTGATGAGTTTCTACACCATGGCTTTCATCGGGATGACCCCGCTGGGCAGCCTGCTGGCCGGTTTTCTGGCAAGCAGGATAGGGGCCGTAAACACCATGCTGTCTGCCGGCATCGCCTGTTTCATGGCAGTCGTGATCCTCATTGTTTTCTATGCCCGCCTGAAAACGGAACTCAATAAGTCCCTGGATGCTGTATGAACGGATGATGAGTGGCGGAATCAGGATTCCGGATCCGGCCTTCTGCGGCTCTCCTTGATCTGTCCTTTTGACTTTTTATCATGCAGCCTCTTTTCCTTCTCCTGCCTGCTCACCCCCGTGGGTTTGCGTTTTTTCTCCACTTTCAGCGCTGAGCGGATCAGTTCAAGAAACCTTTCAATGGCCCTGGTCTTATTGGCAAACTGGGATCGCCCGGCCTGAGAAACCACATGGATGCAGCCGTCGGATTTGATCCTGTGCCTAAGCCTCACCAGAATGAGTGATTTTTGCTCATCAGCCAGTATTCGCGACGATTCAACATCAAAGAGCAGTTCAACCCGGGTGGAAACCTTGTTGACGTTCTGTCCCCCCTTCCCCGATGAACGGGAGGTTCTGAAACGAAGTTCTGTGATCAGGCTTTCAGCTTTCATCTTTCTGATCAGTGAATTTTTCTGATAGGTATGGGAGGATTCATTCCTGCTGAGGTTTTGCCTTCCGGATCACCGCAGGGCCCAGAGCGGTCATATCGATGCCGTCGAAATTTCCGCTGCTCATCATCAGCAGATTGCTATTGTTCCAGTCCATCGCCAGGAGGTCGTCCTGCAGGAGTCCTGAATCTGTGTAAACCCTGATGGCGGGATTTCTGAAAGCCTCTTTGACCCGGTCAGCAGTCAGTGGCGGCAGCTTCTTATGCTCCAGGGTGCGGGGGTTGAAATAGACAATGGGGACGGTAGCGGCATCCATACTGCCACGGTACTGTTCAAGGAAATTTTCGCTCAGGCTGCTGAAGGTGTGAAGCTCCATACAGGCGACCAGTTTCCTTTCCGGAAACTGTCCGGCAACCGCATTGATGGTAGCACTGAGTTTCGAAGGACTGTGGGCAAAGTCCCTGAAAACCGAGCATGAACCTGAATGCGCGATCAGCTCAAGCCTCCTGGAGGCTCCTTTGAAACTGCGTATGGCAGTATAGAAATCGCCGGCGGGGATCCCTGCATATTCACAGGCCAGTCTGGCTGCTTCCAGATTCTGGAGGTTGTGCTTCCCGAAGATCAGCAGGGGGATGTCTCCGAACTCTGTTTCCAGCAGGGTGATCCCGTTTTCTATCCTGTGAGGAGGACTACTATATGCCTTTGAGCGGACATCTGATCGGAGTCCGGCTGCAATCCTGACCAGCGCTTCATCTTCCCCGCAATAAACCAATGCCCCGCTGAATTCAATCAGAGAAGCAAAAATCCTGAATTGTTCCGTGTAGTTTTCAAAGGTGGGAAAAACGTTGATGTGGTCCCACGCAATGCCTGATAAGACCGCAATATTCGGATGATACAGGTGGAACTTGGGTCTGGGATCCATCGGGCTGGTCAGGTATTCATCCCCTTCCAGCACCGTAACCGGTGCATTCTCCGAAAGGCGGACCATGGTTTCAAACCCTTCAAGCTGGGAGCCCACCATATAGTCGAAATCTTTGTTACACTGTCTGAAAACATGCATGATCATGGCGGTGATAGTGGTTTTTCCGTGACTGCCGCCGACCACAATACGCAGCTTGTTGCGCGATTGTTCGTAAATATACTCGGGGAAAGAATATATCTTAAGTCCCAGTTCCTGTGCCCTGACCAGTTCGGGATTGTCGATACGGGCATGCATGCCCAGGATCACCGCGTCCAGGCCCGGGTGGATGCGCTGCACGAACCAGCCTTCGTCGTGTGGCAAAATACCATACTGGTCGAGACGGCTGCGGGCAGGTTCAAAGATCTCATCGTCCGATCCGCTGACTTTATAACCTTTCTGGCAGAGAGCGATAGCCAGGTTGTGCATCACAGCGCCCCCGATGGCGATGAAGTGAACCTTTTTCATAAGCTAATTTTGACCAAAGATAGTAAAAGGCAGAATTTCTCCTGTATATGGGCTGTCGTATGCCTGCCGGCCTCTTACGGCATTTCCCCGAACGTCTGTTTCGGCGGAAATCACTACCTTTGCATAAAGAATAAAAAACATGGATACACAGCTCAAGGTGATCATGGCCGAGCATTTCAGGCTCGACGGCGGTGCCTGTTTTGGTGTGGTTCCCAAATCGATCTGGAAAAAGCTATGGGAACCTGACGACAACAATATGCTGCCGGTTTGCTGCCGGCTCCTGCTGGTAAAAGACGGCGAAAGAACCATACTGATCGACACCGGTATTGGTGATAAGCAGGGAGGGAAATTCAGGGAATACCTGTATCTGTTCGGGGATGATTCCCTGGAGAAGTCTATGGCTGCCGCTTCCTGCACTTTTGAAGAGGTGACAGATGTATTGCTGACCCATCTTCATTACGATCATTGCGGGGGCGGGGTAAAGTACAACAGCGACCGGACGGGTTTTGAGCTGACCTTCCCCAATGCCGCTTACTGGTGCTCGCGGGCGCAGTGGGAGTGGGGTACTCAACCCAATGTACGTGAAGGTGCCAGCTATTTCAGGGAGAACCTCCTGCCGATGATGGAAAGCGGGAAACTGAAGCTGATTGAGAAAGCCGGAGCTTTTAGTGACAACATTGAACTCTTGATGGTAAATGGTCATACCGACGGACAGCTCGTCCCGCTGATCCGCCACAGGGGAAGGATCATCGCGTATATGGGGGATTTCATTCCCTCGCCTGCCCATGTCCCATTACCTTATGTCCCGGCCTTTGATACCCGGCCCCTGCTGTCGATGAAGGAAAAGGAAGAATATCTGAACAGGGCGGTTAAAGAGAATCATATATTGTTTTTTGAACACGATCACAATTGGGAAGCCTGCAGTCTGTGCGTAACCGATAAGGGTGTCAGGGCGGATGTTAACGGAAGTCTGCAGGAAATCATTCATCTGAAAGTATGAACTGCGAGAACAAACATAAAGTCGGGGAGTGGCTGAAGGAACTGGAACAGAAGGATCCTGTTGCAAGTCTCCAAAGGATCGCTGAACTCTTCCCGGGGAAAGTGAAGCTGGGATCCAGTCTGGGTCTCGAAGACCAGGTGATCACCCATATGATTGCCACGGAAAAGATCGGCATCGGAATCTTTACCCTGGATACCGGGCGGATGTTCCAGGAAACCTACAGCCTGATTGACCGTACCCGCGAGAAGTATGGAATTCCTGTTGAGGTGGTTTTTCCCGACAGCCGGGATGTCGAAAAGATGGTGAACGAACACGGAGCCAACCTTTTTTACGAAAGCGTGAAAAACAGGATGCTGTGTTGCCGCATCCGCAAAACGGAGCCTTCACGCCGTGTTCTGAAGTGGCTGGATGCCTGGGTGACCGGCATCAGGCGCGCTCAGGGCGTGACCCGGACAAATCTCCGGAAACTGGAATGGGACGAGGAGTATTGCCTGGTCAAGGTGAATCCCCTGATCGACTGGGATCTGGACGCAGTGTGGAAGTATATAAAAAAGAATAATATTCCTTATAATCCTCTTCATGATAAATCGTACCCATCGGTCGGCTGCCTGCCCTGCACCCGTGCGGTGAAGGAGGGTGAGGATATCCGCAGCGGCCGCTGGTGGTGGGAAGATCCGGATAAGAAGGAGTGCGGTCTGCATTCACATTAAAACATGAATCATGAATTTTCTGATTGAAAATATTAAAGAGCTTCTGCTGCATGGTGATTTTCCGGAAGGAAAGCGCTGCGGGGCGGAAATGGCGGATGTTCCGGCTTTGAAGAATGCCTGGCTGCTGGTGAAGGACGGAAAGATTGAAGATTATGGCAGTATGGATCATTTACCTGCCTGGGAGGGTGAACGGCTGGATGCATCAGGACGTTTGCTGCTGCCTGCCTTCTGCGATTCCCACACCCACCTGGTCTATGCGGGAAGCCGCGAAATTGAATACATTGACAAGATCAGGGGATTGTCGTACGAGGAGATCGCCAGGAGGGGAGGGGGTATTCTGAATTCTGCGAAGCGCCTGCATGAAGCCTCAGAGGAAGAACTCACGGAATCGGCGCTGCAGCGTTTAAATGAGATCATGTTCCTGGGAACCGGGGCTGTGGAGATCAAGAGCGGTTACGGTTTGAGTACGGCAGATGAGCTGAAAATGCTGCGGGTGATCCGCAGTTTGAAAACCCTGAGCCCGTTGACCATACGTGCGACATTTCTGGGGGCGCATGCTGTACCTCAGGAATACAAAGGAAAGCAAACGGAATATGTGGACCTGATCATCAATGAAATGATCCCTATGGTCGCTTCGGAAGAGCTGGCGGATTATATTGATGTATTCTGTGACCGTGGATTTTTTACCGTTGAGGATACCGAGCGCATCCTGATGCAGGGGATGAAATACGGGCTTCGCGCAAAGATCCATGCCAATGAACTGGATTATTCGGGCGGCATACAGACAGGCGTGAAGTACAACGCCCTCTCGGTAGATCACCTGGAATATACCGGTGATGAGGAGATTCAAAGCCTGTTGAATTCCGAAACTATGCCCACGCTTCTTCCCGGGGCTGCCTTTTTCCTGGGGATGCCATATGCTCCGGCCAGGCAGATGATCAGCGCGGGTCTCCCTCTGGCCATGGCCAGCGATTTCAATCCCGGCTCGTCACCCTCGGGCAACATGCAACTGATCCTCTCCATGGGCTGTATCAAGTATAAGATGCTTCCGGAGGAAGCACTGACTGCAGTGACTCTTAACGGCGCTTATGCGATGGGAGTGGACGACGAGCTGGGCAGTATTTCGCGTGGCAAAAAAGCCAACCTGATCATCAGCCGCCCGGTCCCGAATCTGGCTTTTCTGCCATATGCATACGGGAGCGACAAGGTGGAGAAAATCGTGATCAACGGAAAAATCATCAGCAAATCATGAAGACCATTGGATTGATTGGTGGACTCTCCTGGGAATCCACCCTGGATTATTACCGATACCTCAACCGGGAAACCCAGCGACGCATGGGTGCAAGGCACAGTGCTAAAATCCTTTTATATTCGGTTGACTTCCAGGAAGTGGAGGATTTTGTCAATCAGGGAAACATGCCCGGCCTGACTGAAATGATGAAAAATGCGGCAGTGGTGCTGGAGAAGGCTGGTGCTGATGTTCTCATGATCGGAGCCAACACCATGCATATGCTGGTTCCTGCTATACGATCCGTCATGAGCCGCCCTATCGTCCATATTGCTGAAGCAACGGCTGAGGAAATTATAAAAAAGGGGTTCACTAAAGTGGGATTGATGGGCACAAAGCCCACTATGGAAATGGATTTTTATAAAAGGATCCTGGCCGCCAGAGGTATCGAAACCATCATTCCTGAGGAAGAAGACCGGGAACTGATCCAAAAAACGATCTTCGATGAGTTATTTTCGGGTGATTTCAGGGAGTCATCACGGCAATCGATGCTCAGGATCATGGATCAGCTCGTGCAAAATGGAGCTCAGGGGGTGATACTGGGATGCACCGAGATTCCCCTGCTGGTGAAGCAGGAACATACTCAGATTCCATTGTTTGACACAACTTATATCCATGCCTGTGCGGGGATTGATTTTGCACTCGGCTGAGAATTCCTGCAATCTGTATTATCTTCGCTGGCGAATCTGTAACGAATAATAATAATCCTATGAAACAACTCATCGAATGTGTTCCCAATTTCAGCGAGGGGAACGATATGGGGATCATTAAGCAGATCACTGACAGAATAGAGACTGTAGAAGGTGTTAAGCTGCTTGATGTTGACCCGGGCAAGGCAACCAACCGCACGGTGGTGACCTTAGTAGGAACTCCTGATGCCGTGGTTGAAGCGGCTTTTCAGGCCATTAAAAGGGCATCAGAACTCATCGATATGCGCAAGCATAAGGGTGCACACCCGCGTATGGGGGCGACTGATGTTTGTCCCTTCGTGCCTATTGCCAACATCAGCATGGAAGAGACGGTTGTTTATGCCCGTAAGCTCGCTGAGCGGGTGGGCAAAGAGCTTGGGATACCCGTTTATTGTTATGAAAATGCTGCATTTACTGAAGAAAGACGCAATCTGGCGAATTGCAGGGCCGGTGAGTATGAGGGTCTTCCCAAAAAACTGAAGGATCCCCATTGGAAGCCGGATTTCGGACCGGCCGAATTCAATGCCGGAGCTGGAGCGACCGCAGTAGGGGCCCGCGATTTCCTGGTGGCTTATAATGTGAATCTGAATACCACCAGCGTCCGCCGGGCGAATGCTGTGGCGTTTGATATCCGCGAAAAAGGCCGTCCCAAAAGGGAAGGCAATCCCATTACCGGGAAGATCGTCAAAGATGAGAAAGGTGAACCTGTGATGATCCCCGGATCCCTGAAAGCTTGTAAGGCCATCGGTTGGTTTATTGAGGAATATGGCATTGCCCAGGTTTCCATCAACCTGACCAACATTAGTATCACCTCTGTACATCAGGCCTTTGAAGAAGCCTGTAAAAAGGCTGCCGAAAGGGGCATGCGGGTCAGCGGCTCTGAGCTGGTGGGTCTGGTGCCGAAGAAGGCTCTGCTGGATGCAGGCAAGTATTTTCTGGCCAAACAGCAGCGTTCACTGGGGGTTTCAGAGGATGAACTGATAAAAATAGCGGTGAAATCTTTGGGTCTCGATGACCTCAAGCCTTTCAATCCGCGGGAAAAAGTCATTGAATACGTGATGGACCAGGATGCGCCAAAGGGACTCATCGATATGAGCTGTAAGGGATTTGCCGATGAAACGGCATCTGAATCCCCGGCTCCGGGCGGTGGTTCAATTTCCGCCTACATGGGTGCGCTGGCAGCCTCGCTGGGGGCCATGGTGGCCAATCTTTCCTCGCATAAGCCCGGCTGGGATGAGCGCTGGGAGGAGTTTTCCGCCTGGGCCGAAAAGGGACAGCAGATCAAGGATGAGCTCCTTTTTCTGGTGGATGAAGATACCCGCTCTTTCAATATGATCATGGATGCTTTCGGCCTGCCCAAAGGCAATGATGCCGAGAAGGCGGCCAGAACTGCGGCCATTCAGGCAGCTACAAAGTACGCCACAGAAATTCCCCTGCGCACGATGAAAAAGGCGCTGGAAGCCATGGAAGTTGTGAAAGCCATGGCCTCTGAAGGCAATCCCAATTCAGTAACGGATGCAGGAGTTGGCGCACTGGCTGCCCGTTCGGCAGTGATGGGCGCTTATCTCAATGTGCAGATCAATGCTTCAGGTTTGGAGGATAAGGATTTTGCAAAAGCGATGATCGCGGAAGGAGCAGTCATCGAAAAGAAGGCGGTGGATGAAGAAGCCCTGATCCTGGAGATCGTCAGAAAGAAGATCACTTAAGCCTGTGTGCCGGGAAGAGCCGGGACACCAGTTGATTTTAGTGTTTATTATCAGGTCTTTATAATTATAATATGAAGAAATTAATCATTGCATTATGTCTTGCCGTGCTGTTCTCAGCGGGATGCAAGCAGATCCAACAGGCACTGACCCTGGCCAAATGTGATTTCCGTCTGAAGGATGTGAAAGAGACCAGTCTCGCCGGTGTGGATGTCCAGAGTATTGAATCCTGGACCTCCATGGGATTCATGGACATTGCCAAGCTCACAGGGGCCTTTGCTTCGGGGAGTATGCCCCTGAAGTTTAAACTCAACATCGAGGTACGCAATCCCAACTCTGAAAAAGCGGCCCTGAACAGGCTGGACTGGATGCTGCTGCTGGATCAGACGCAAATGGCTGAGGGAACTACCAACCAGCGGGTGGAAGTTGAACCCAATGGCGGGGTTTCCACCATGACGCTCGACATCAGCTCCGACCTTAAGAAAATACTGTCAGGGCAGTCACTCGAAAGCATCGCCAACCTTGTTCTGAATATGGCGGATGCCGGTGGAAAACCATCCAAACTAACCCTGAAGGCAAAGCCGTATATCTCCATCGGAAAGAGCACCATCGCCTATCCCGGATACATTAACATTAAAACGGAGTTCACCTCGGAGTAGCATACCCTTCCTCACTCCATCACTTCGTCACCCGGTTACCCGGTTACCGTGTATCGGAGTATCGGAGTATCGGAGTATCGGCGTTCGGGATTCGATATTGGATATTAGATATTGGGGGCAACCTGTTAAAATCGCGTTCGCTCCATCACCTCCGTCACCTCCATCACCGTGTATCGGAGTATCGGAGTAACGGAGTACGCCTGGACTTTTCGACTTTCGACCTTATGACTTTCGACGCTTCATCACTCCATCACCTCCATCACCTCCGTCACCTCCATCACCTCCATCACCTCCATCACCTCCATCACTTCCTCACTTCCTCACTCCCTCACTTTTTCCCCCCATTGAACCCAAAAAGATGTACCTTTAGACATCGAAATTTATTAACCAACCAATTAATATAAAGGAGTAAACCATGGATTGGATTTATGTTTACATCGGAGCACCGGTGTTATTTTTATTCCTGATCGGAATCAGGATCGTACGCCCCACTCACAGGGGTTTGATTGAACGTCTGGGCAAGTATGCCCGCTTTGCGAGACCAGGGTTTCACTGGGTCATTCCCGGAATCGAGAAAATGTACAAGGTGAATGTCACCGAACAAATGGTTGATGCAGAGCCTCAGGAAATCATTACCAACGATAACCTGAATGCCAGGGTGGATGCCCAGGTTTATTTTAAGGTAAAGGACGATGAAGAAAGCGTTAAAGCCTCCCAGTACCATGTGAACCGTTACCAGTGGCAGATCGTGAACCTTGCCCGTACCACCCTGCGTAACATCATCGGTACACTCACCCTCAAATCGGCGAACAGTGAGCGTGGAAAGATTAACAGCGAGCTTCACAAGACCCTTATGGATGAAACCAAAAGCTGGGGGATTGATATTGTGCGTACCGAATTGAAGGAAATTGACCCGCCCAAGGATGTTCAGGAAACGATGAATAAAGTGGTCAAGGCGGAGAATGAGAAGATTGCCGCTGTTGACTTTGCTACAGCCCGTGAAACTGCGGCGGACGGTGATAAACGTGCAAAAATCAAGGAGGCTGAAGGTGTGAAGCAGGCCAAGATTCTTGCAGCCGAGGGTGAAGCGGAAGCCATCAAGCTGGTGAACGATGCTGCGGACAAGTATTTTATCGGCAATGCTCAGATGCTCAGAAAGTTAGAAGCAATGGAGACCTCGCTGGCCAAGAATACCAAGATTGTGATACCCACCGGCTCGGAACTCGTAAATATTATCAACGACATGGCGGGTATTGTCCCGGTGCCGGTGAATAAGAAGGACGGGGAGAATAAGATAGTCGGGTAGCAGGTCGAAAGTCTTAAGGTCGAATGTTCAAAGCCGAAGGCAAAAGCCTTCGGCTTTGCTTATTTTTGGGCGGCTTCGACGATTTTGCATTCTTCCGGGTAGCGACGGCACCATTCCAGTTTGGCTTTGTTCCAGTTGGCCAGGTCTTCTTCCGGTTTTCCCGTGTCGATATACTGGGGATAGAAACGATTGCGCATGAACCACATTTCGATGGCAAAAGCGTAATTGTTTTCGTCTGTTCCCAGGTCTCCCGTGTTTAAGAAAACAGGGAAGGGCGGGTGGTCATCCGCATAGCGGTCCATGGTTTTACGCCACTTTTTATGATCCGGGTCATCGGGATCATTCTTAATAAACCTGGGATAGCCGGGATCGAGAAATTTGGTGATCTCCGTATTGGTTTTCAGTTGGTGTTTTTCGGCCTGGGGAAAGACCGGCGTGCTGATGATGAAGAGCAGGATGAGGAGGATCAGGCATCGGTTCATGGCAGGGTGTGTTTGGGCTTTGAAGTTCAAAGATAGTAAGAAATGCTGAGGAAACAAAAAACAAAAGGCTGTCCTTCGCAGACAGCCTCTTGCTTAAGCGATGATGTCAGTGATCAGTGAACAATCAGTTTGACTTTGTACACCTCATCAAATGTCAGGAAGATCGGAAGAGCGTCGTGTAGGGAAAGAGTGTAGATCTCGGTGGTC
>CALGYY010000221.1 GCA_937934705.1 uncultured Bacteroidota bacterium | reverse complement strand
ACCACCGAGATCTACACTCTTTCCCTACACGACGCTCTTCCGATCTAACCCTGGGACACACAGAATCTGGTGCCTTTTGATGAGCGTTTCCTGAGCGGCTACAAGGCTGAAAGCTACCAAATAGACCTCAAGCAGGGTTTTGAAGAGGCCAAATCAATTATGGATGTGACCATCCGGCAGTTGATACGGAATCATATTGGTGGTGATGAGCAGCGCATTCATACCGTGGATACAAAGTACAGTCGCATTACATTCAAACACGTCCTGTTCCCGCTGTACATAAGTGCTTACCAGTTCCGCAACAAGGTGTACCGCTTCCTGGTAAATGCACGGACCGGGGAAGTTCAGGGAGAGAGGCCATACAGCTTCTGGAAGATTTTCTTCTTCGTGCTGGCTATACTTGCAGTTATCGCAGGCCTGGTCTTCCTGTATTACAAATATGGACAGTGATTAACCACGATAAACAGATAAACCATGGGATTATTCAGTAAAAAGGAAAAGTACGAACCCAAAGGAAAGCCCCTTGATTTTGATCCTTTGAATGTTCAGATCAGGGACCTGCGACCGGGTTTCTTTGTTGATTACAATTTCAAGACCTTCGAGATCACCGGTGGTTATGAATTCAGCCTGAAGGAATACAGTTTCAAGGCCCTGAAGTTTGATGCCGCTGATCAGATTCTCTGGATATTGATCGAAAACGGGATGGATACTTTCATCATGGAGCAGCACAGCCTGGCCGAAATTGATCCCGGAATGCAGGATATGATGAGCAATTTTGCCAAAGCCCCGTTAGGCGTCACATTTAAAGGGAATACATTCAGCCTTGTGAATCAGGGTGATGGGAAATTCCGTGATCTTTCGAAGAATGCGATGGATTGGAACCGTTTGACCTGCTGGAAATTCCAGGGAGGGGAAGGCAATTCACGTGTTTATGCCCTGCAGAAAGGACAGGGAACCTTTGAAGCGATCAGTGCGGTGAGTATTCCCTCGGGAGAACTGAGCAACTTTTTACCAAAAATTTAATGATGCAGATTACCTTATCGGTGTGAACTTGATAATGCATCTGCTGACAGAAGAAATTAATTCAAACATTCATTAACCTTAAATCTAAATAACATGGGAATTTTCGGCAGACTTGGTGACATCATCAAAGCCAACATTAACGACCTGCTTGACAAAGCAGAAGATCCAGAAAAAATGATCAAACAGATGATCCTGGAAATGCAGGAAGCATTGAAGGAAGGGACTTCCGGTGTGGCAGAGGCGATGGCCAATCAAAAGAGCCTGGAACGCCAGCTCGCCAATTACAAGCAGCAATCGCAAAGCTGGGAACAGAAAGCCATGCAGGCCCTGAAGATCAACAATGAAGAACTGGCCCGGAAAGCACTGGCAGAAAAGGCCGATACGGATAAACAGGTGGTTCAGTATGAGCGCCTGGTGGCTACCGCTACCGATACCGTTAATAAACTAAGGGCTCAGCTTGAACAGCTTAAGGATAAGTTGGAAGAAGCAAAAGCAAAAGAGCAGCTTCTGATCGCCCGGAGCAAGACAGCAAAAGCATCCAAAGAGGTGGCAGAAAAGCTGGGGGGCGCCGACGACAGTGCTTTCTCAAAGTTTGATGAATTCGAGAAGAAAATTGAAAAAACAGAAGCTGAGGCCGAGTTACTGTCAGGAGCCGACAGTGAAACCGTTCAAACAAAAAAGCAATTCGATGAACTCGAAAAGAATGCAACGGTGGATGATGAACTTGCCAAACTGAAAGAGAAAATGAAGAATGAAGGTCAGTAAACACCTGGCCACAATAAGAAAAAGGGACTGCTCGCAGCCCCTTTTTTTTATCTTTGCACTATAAACCCTGAGATATGATCGTGATCACCGGTGCAGCCGGCTTTATCGGCAGTTGCCTCCTGTCGAAGCTGAATAATAAAGGATTCCGTGATATCATTCTCGTGGATGATTTCACCAACGGATCCAAGAATATGAACATCCTGAACAAAGCATACCGGGATCGTGTCGACCGGATGATGTTCATTGAATGGCTCGACTCCCACCACGGAGATATCGATTTTGTTTTTCATATCGGCGCCCGTACAGATACTGCAGAATTCGACATGAGTGTATTTGATCTGCTTAATCTGAATTACAGCAAATCGCTCTGGCTTTCCTGTACCCGCTATGGGATACCTCTTGTCTACGCCAGCTCGGCAGCAACATACGGCATGGGCGAATTCGGATACGCTGATGATCACACCCTTGTTGAGAAGCTGAAGCCATTAAACCCCTACGGTGTTTCAAAAAATGAATTTGATAAATGGGTACTGCAGCAGACGGAAACACCGCCTTTTTGGGCGGGTTTGAAATTCTTCAATGTTTATGGGCCGAATGAAAACCATAAAGGGAGGATGGCCTCGGTTATTTATCACACATACAAGCAAATCAGGGAAACAGGAAGCATGAGCCTGTTCCGCTCACACCGGCCGGATGTGGAGGATGGTAAGCAGAGACGGGATTTTATTTATGTAAAAGACATTACAAGGATCTGTCTCTTTCTGATGCAGAATATGCCTGAAAACGGAATTTACAATGCAGGAACCGGTGAAGCCCGGACGTTTTTGGATCTGGCCACTCTGACTTTTCAGTCTATGCATGTGAAAACGGATATTTCATTTATTGACACTCCTGAGGATATCCGGGATAAATACCAGTATTTTACGCAGGCAGAAATGGAAAAACTCCGGAATGCAGGTTATCAGCAGCCGTTTTATTCACTGGAAGAAGGTATCGATGAGTACCTTCAGGCGTATCTGATTGCCGGATCATATTACTGATCCCCGGCCTCTTTCTGATCTTCGGCCGTTTCGCTGATCGCCTTCTCAAGGCTGAGCAGAAAAGACTTAATCTTCCTGAGTGACTCAAGGATCTCACTTTCGGCCTCAAGGGTAACCGGTTTCTTTTTCATATAAGACCTGGCGCCGTCAAGCGTAAATCCTTTTTCTTTGACCAGATGGTAAATCAAGCCGAAATTGCTGACATCCCTGCGCGTAAACAGACGGTCACCCTTCTTGTTTTTGTGCGGCCGGATAATGCTGAATTCCTTCTCCCAAAAGCGGATCAGAGAAGTGTTCACGTTAAAACGTTCAGCCACCTCGCCAATCGACCAGTATATTTTGTCGTCTTCTGAGGATTCGGTCACCATATTCTTATCTGCCGGAACAATCAGGCAGGCTTTCAGTCTTAGTCTTACTCCCCGGCAAAATAATAGTAGAACCAGGGAATGGTCTCAATTCCGTTATACAGGTTATTCAGCCTGAAGTTTTCATTCGGTGAATGGATGGCGTCGCTTTCCAGTCCGAACCCCATCAGGATGGACTTCACACCCAGGACTTCTTCAAACAAGGCAATAATGGGAATACTGCCACCGCTCCGTGTGGGGATGGGCTTTTTACCGAATACCGTCTCATAAGCTCTGCTGGCAGCCATATAAGCCTTTGTATCAGTGGGAGAAACGTATCCCTCACCCCCGTGAAGGTCCTGAACTTTCACCTTTACGCCTTTGGGGGCGATTTTCATAAAATGCTCTTCAAAAAGTCTGGCAATCTTCTTCGATTTCTGATGGGGAACCAAACGCATGGATATCTTGGCGTATGCTTTAGAGGGAATAATGGTTTTTGCACCTTCTCCAGTGTACCCGCTCCAGATTCCGTTCACGTCAAGCGTTGGGCGAACGCCTGTTCGTTCAAGAGTGGTGTAACCTTCTTCGCCAACCAGGTCTTCCACATCTACACCCTGCTTATATTTAGTTTCGTCGAATGGTGCCCGGTTCAGCTCTTCACGCTCACCGGCAGTGAGGTTCATAACATCATCATAAAAACCGGGAATGGTAATGCGCTGCTTGTCGTCCTTTAATGACGCAATCATTTCGCACAGAACATTGGCAGGATTGGCCACCGCACCACCGAAAATGCCACTGTGGAGGTCATGGTCAGGACCGGTGACTTCAACCTGCATATAGGCAAGCCCCCTGAGTCCGCAGGTAATAGAAGGAATATCTTCAGCGATCATTCCCGTATCGCTTACCAGTATTACATCACACTTCAGCAATTCACTGTTTTCCCTGCAGAACGGACCGAGGCTGGGTGATCCTACCTCCTCTTCCCCTTCAAGCATGAACTTGACATTACAGTTCAGGTTTCCGCTTTTTACCAGGTATTCAAAGGCTTTCAGCTGCATGAACATCTGTCCCTTGTCGTCATCAGCTCCACGGGCATATATCTTTCCGTCTTTAACCACCGGCTCAAAGGGCTCAGAATTCCATAATTCCAAAGGTTCGACCGGCATGACATCGTAATGACCGTATACCATGACC
This sequence comes from uncultured Bacteroidota bacterium, assembly GCA_937934705.1. Classification (GTDB taxonomy): domain Bacteria; phylum Bacteroidota; class Bacteroidia; order Bacteroidales; family CAIWKO01; genus CALGYY01. The sequence continues at coordinate 13,175 of CALGYY010000221.1, read as the reverse complement.
GTAGGTTTATCTTTGGCAATGATCTTTTCTCCGTAAACGATCGGATTTCCTTGCGATGGCATCACTTCAGCCTTGTCAGCCCCGGCTTTTATCAAAGCTTCTTTCAGATACTCCGCAGCTTTGACCATGTCGGCCTTATGCTCAGTTTTTGAACTGACTGAAGGAATGCGGATCAGACCGAACAATTCTTCAAGGAAGCGCTCTTTATTATTTTCAATATAATTTCTGAGGTCTTTCATTTTTATTATTTTTCAGATTGATATTTTTGCATGAGCAAATATAATTCTTTTAGCTTAATTTACCCCCATAAAACAGAAGGATGAAACACCAAAACGAACAAGCCCGCGGGCAATGGATGAAAATCTTCACGCTTTTGTTGGTTTTATTTTCTCTGGCAAGGCCTGAAAGGGTTTCTTCACAGGAATTACCTGCGCTGATCGGTCCACGGCTGGATCAGATCTGCAACGATGCCCTCGCCGACTGGAAGATACCAGGAATGGCCATATGCATTGTTCAGGGCAATAAAGTTGTTTATATGAAGGCTTACGGGGTCAGAAAGCTGGGGGAGGAGGCCCCGGTCAATACGAATACCCTGTTTATGATTGCCTCCAATACCAAACCTTTCACGGCAACCGCTCTTTGCATGCTGGCTGAACAGGGTTTGTGCAAGCTGAACGATCCTGTAGAAAAATATCTGCCCGCTTTTCGCATGAATGCAGATTATTCATCCTCTGTCACCCTCAGGGATCTGCTCACCCATAAACTGGGATTGAGAACCTTTGAAGGAGACTTTATGTATTTCTATTCAAAACTAAAACCATCGGAAGTCTATGGCCGTTTTTCACTGCTCAAACCGACACAGGTTTTCAGGCAGGATTACGGTTATTGCAATGCAGCATATTTTCTGGCAGGAGAAGTCGTGGGGAAAGCCTCAGGGGGAAGCTGGGACAGTTGTGTCAGAAAACTCCTGCTGGAACCTCTCGGAATGAACCGCACCTTAACCTCGTCGGCAAAGATTGGTCAGTACAATAACCTGGCATGGGGACATACTTTCGAAGATGGGATAATGACTGCATTTCCGCATGCCAATATTGATGTGATCGCACCCGCGGCAGCGATGAGCACCTCCGCTGAAGATATCAGCCACTGGATGATCGCGCAGCTGAATGAAGGCCGTTATAATGGTCTGCAGGTCATACCCCGGAAAGTGATACAGGCTACCCGGCAACCTCAGACCATCATTGGTCGTAACAGTCATTTATACTACCGCACGCATTATTCACTTTACGGACTGGGCTGGTCACTGGAAGACTACGAAGGGGTTGAGGTGATCTCCCATGGCGGAGGGATCAGGGGATTTTATTCGGATGTGGCACTGGTGCCGGAATTACAGCTGGGGGTGGCTGTTTTTACCAATAACGATGAGAACTGGTTTTATGAAGGGGTACGTTGGATGATTATTGATGCTTTCCTGGGACTGCCCTGGAAAGATTACAGCAGTGATTACCTTTCGATTTATACCGAACGACAACAAAAGCAGGAACAAATGATCGGAAGGTGGAAAGACACGGTTGCGATGAAACTGCCCTGGGGTCTTGATACCCTTGCTTATTGCGGTCAATACATCAGTCCCGTATATGGATCTGCTGATATTGTACGCAGAGGAGATGAACTGGAGATCAGCTTCAGTTTGCATCCGGACCTCAAAGGCCGCTTACAATCCATGGGCAGTAACCGCTTCCTCTGTACTTATCATCCTACTCGTTTTGGCACCCGGGTGATTGAATTTACCACCAGAGAACAGCGTGTGGTTAAAGTAGAGATTGGTGTCGCGGAGCGTCTCGAAAAGACAGTCTACGAATTCTTCAGACAACCCTGATCAGGAAATCCTGTCAGCGATTTTTCCTGCAAGGCGGCTGGCTCCGAACCGAAGCAATTCAGGCTTCAGCCATTCCTCTCCCAGAATCTGATCCACCAGCATCAGGTACCTGAGAGCCTGTTCAGGTTCAGCTATTCCACCAGCGGGTTTGAATCCGATCCGTATCCCTGTCATTTCATAATACTCGCGGATGGTTTCAAGCATGATCAAACTTGCACTTTCCGTTGCCGCAGGCTGGATCTTTCCTGTGGATGTCTTGATGAAATCCCCGCCGGCAAGGATCGACAGTTCAGAAGCCTTCCTGATGTTGGCACTTGTCACTAACTCTCCGGTTTCCAGGATGACCTTCAGATGGGCAGTCCCGCAAGCCTTTTTGATGGCGGCGACTTCTTCTGCCACAATGTCGTATTGACCTTCAAGAAAAGTTCCCCTGGAAATCACCATGTCGATTTCATCGGCACCCTGGGCGGCTGTCCACTCAACTTCGGTGGTTTTTACATGAATCGGCGACTGACCCGATGGGAAGGCGCCTGCCACTGCAGCGACTTTAATGCCGCTTCCCTCAAGAGCCTTTTTGGCGGTGGCCACGAAAGGAGGATAAACACAAACCGCTGCAGTATCGGGCAATGCTGGGTTCTTCCTGCGGAATGACCCCGCCTGCTCACAGAGCTTCCTGACCTTCTCATGCGTGTCAGATCCTTCCAGTGTCGTCAGGTCAATACAACTGAGGATAAGACGAAGAGCCTCATTTTCATTCAGATTCCGGAAACCCTGACTGCAAAGTTTTTCTACACGGGCATTCAGAGCTTCGGGTGCGTAATCAGGATAATTGCTGAATTTGATCATGATATTAGTATTTTGTATGCATGAATTTTTGGATTTGGGAGCCGCAATGTATGATATATATACCTTGCGGCAGATCCCGGATATCGATACTGACAGGATCGTTTCCGGACACTTTGGTGATGCTGTACACACACTGCCCTTGTACATTGAAAATTCTGATCACGCCCTCGTAGCCTGGTGAAGTCAGATACAGTGTCTCTCCTGCGGGATTGGGATATACAAAGATCCCGCCTTCAACTACGCTTTGATCAATACTTCCGGTAAAATTAACCAGTGGCAATTCAATGTAGGATGAATATACCGAATTGATCTGTACCTGGCTGGTTGCAACAAGAGTGTCACCGGCCGTGTACATGGCCAGACCATTATTCAGGTTGCAATCATAACGCGGATAATTTGACGAGGTAACATCAACCCTGATCCTGTGGCCGGACAGAAAGGTATTAGCGATATCGGGAAGTGTAATCACCAATTCATATACAGTTCCCGGAACGCCGAGAGCCGTATCCGAAGGTTGGTAACCATCCCTGAATCTTAAACGGCGTATACCTTCGGCAAGCAGCATGGAGCGCCCGTCGGGGTAAACATCTGTCAGGCGGATGGCATAATCGGTATCCTTGCGGTCGCAACTGACATAAAGGTGAACCGTGGCACTCCCTTTCATAACAACGTTCTGACCCAGTTCAATGCTGGTGAATTTCAATATATCACTTCTGCTTTCCACAATCGGAGCCTGATCGTAAGGGCCCTGTTCAAGGTCACTCCGCAATGTGGCTCCTCCAATGGTCGGTGAGGGGTCACGGGGATCATAGCTCAGTATGCCGTAATTACCGGTGAAGAAAGGAACTTCGGGATACAACATGCCTCCCGGATGGAAATACAGATTATACGGACTGACATCTGTTGCCGGCCATGTGGATGAGGCCTGCCAGGTGTTCTCTCCCATCTGGAAGTAGCGGATCACCGGGGTGTTTTCCCAATTGTTGGGTATGCTGTCGAGCCAGTACCTCAGGAAATTAATAGCCAGTGAATCACTCCAGCCCTCCGCTTCATAATAGAAGAGCTCACCTTGCTGTGCAGATCCCACATGTGCTGGTCCGAACCCGCCATGCGCCCAGGGACCCATCAGAAGGCGGTGATGCAGTCGGACTGCGGGGAAAGACTCATTCCTCAAACCTTCAAAAAGCTCCATCATTACCGTGATGTTATGATCGTACCATCCGCCGATCATGAACATCGGAACGGAGATGGAATCGGGATACCAGGAGGGTGGTTCTATTATGAACTTCCATACATTATCATATGTTTGATATGGATTAACAACCAGGGAAAGTCCAAAACCCAAGCCGTCCAGTTGTTCGATGTATTCAGTCCGGTAAACCCCACCGGGGTAGTACTCCTGATAATTAAACTGCGATCCTGCGACAAGAGGCACACAACAGACCAAATGGGGTGGACGTTTTTTGGCGGTCTGGAACTGGATTTTTCCGAGCGCAGATGGTCCCCAGGTACCGATCCGTCCGTTGGACCAGGCTTGCTGAGCAATCCATTCCACGATATCGTAACCATCCTTACCACGGTCATACCCTGCAACCTGAGCTGCAGCTGAGCCGTAGAACCCCCGCCAGTCGGCAATCACAAACGCAAAGGGACTGCCCGATACATCATTTCCGTACAAGGGGAGACCGATTACCCTGTAGGCCTGACGGTTATATGGTGTTTGAACCAGAATGCACGAATACTGACTGCCACCGCCTCCATCAGGGATATATATATCAATGGCAATCTTTTTCCCGTCCCTTACAGGAACACTATCAACCAGGGTAGGGGTGATCAGTTGCTGTGCAGCGATAGGGAACACTGCAGTCAGCAAGAGCATCATCATCATCAGGAGGTTTCTCATGTGAAGTGAAATTTGCGCTAAAGATAAAAGAAATTCACGCTCTCACCCCCTAACGGTCCAGCGCCCTGAGTCCGCATTTCTCTGCCAGAGGGTAGTCCTCCCTCACCCAGCGGGCAATGGTTTCTGACCTGTATGTTCTGCGTTTGGAAAAATTATCCCAGCGATCCTGGATGAAATTTCCGTCTTCATCAGCACGCGTTCTTCCTCTGAGACGGTATTCCAGAAACAAAAGGTCCGACATGGTCCCTTCCAGCCAGGGGGTTTCCCTGTCGTAACCGGCTACCCACTCTATGCGTTTTCCGCAGCTCTCAAGGAACTCTTCCAGTCGCTTACCCACTTCACATGCCCCAAGCAGAATTCCCTTTCTGACATTGGTGACGCCTGAGCGCTTCTGGGTGAATTTCCCGAGTTGTGCCAGGTTGATGTCGGCACTGTGCCCTACGAGTCGCCCTCCTTTACCGTGCCCGGCAATATAACATACCTGCATCTCCTGATGCAATGAAAAGCGCTGTAGCCACATTCCAAGGTCTTTGCTGTTGTGATACATGCGGTAACTTAATCCAACCTGATTCAGATCAGCCCACCCCCTCATGAATAACCGCACACTTTTCTCGTCCTGCAGATCATCCGACCAGGGGGATTCCAGCACCAGTAATTCAAGTTTCTTACGCATACATCAATCTTTAGCTTTCCAAAATTAGCAGTAAAACCGGTACCCCCGAACACCTGAGATCATTGTTTTGGTCTTTTTTTCTGATCGAGAAGGAAAAGCTGATCCAAACGCTCACTGATGTCTGCGGGATTGGTCAGAGGCATCCCGTTCTCATGTATACTGTAACCCAGCATCTCTGATTTTCTCGCCCTTTCGAACCCGGGAAGGTGAGTCCTGTGAGTGGTCTCCAAATGATTACCCTTCTCGTCTACAATGATAACTTTGGGCCGGAATACCCCTTTGCGTCCTATGAATGTGTTCATGACCTTCTCAGCATGAATGAATTCTTCCATACTGGCCCGGCCAAGTGCCTCATATGATACTATTTCCCGGTGATCCCAGGTTGTGACTGTTGCCTGACTTTCTGATATTTTCTTTTCCAGTAACAGGCCCCTGTTCAGGGTGTCGTGGCCGGATGGCATGAGCAAAACTTTTCCCCCACCTCCCTCAATGTTAGCTGCATATCTGGGGACTGTCACACCGGATAACCAACCCTGAAGGTGTCGCATATATATCTTTCCGATCTGAATCGGTGTGATGAAGTGAACAATACCCTTTTCTTTATGACACTGAAGCAGGTAGTAGGGGTGTACCCCCACCCAGAACATCCGCCTGAAAGTTTCTGCAAGCGTCCTGAAGTGATCGTTAACATGATTGAGCAATACAGTCTGATTCCTTACCACAAAACCATGATCCCTGATCCTTCTGATACATTCGGCAAAGGTTTCTGTAATTTCCTGAAAATGGTTAATGTGGGTCATGAAATAAACCTCTTTTGGATATCCTTTGTTGTAACGCATTGCAGATGAGCGTATTAAATCCAGTAACGCATCTGTCACAGCCATGGGCATCACGACAGGAACCCTCGTTGCAATTCGTATGCTTCTGATGTGTGGCATGCTGCTCAGCTCCTCAAGAACATAGACAAGCCGTTCCCTGGAGATCATGAGAGCATCACCGCCAGTCACCAGAACCTCGTTAATGTTGGTATTGTATGATATATAAAACAGGCCTTTTTTCAGATCATCCTGTTTAAGGCAACGGGCACCGTCGAGTGATTTCGATCTCTGACAATGTACGCAATAAGATGCACAACTCGTATTCTCTGCAACAAAAAGAGCCACCCTGTTTGGATAACGCTGGTATGCCGCTCCGTAACTTCTCTTGTGCTCCTTCATCAAGGCCTCTTTTCCCGCATCAGGAAACAGCAGGTTGGCCGGCGTCGGAACACTCTGCCAGAAGACCGGATCCAGCCTTTTCTTGTTGTATTCCCCGAAAATCTGAGGATGGAATGGATCAGCCTGCATGAGTGAAGCGTAATATGGTGTGATCCGGAGAGGTTCCTTTCCCTGTTTCATCAAAGTTATTACAGTTTCAGCAATGGATTTAAGCTGATGAGGAAGCAGTTTAATCACTTGTTTAAGTTGCCGGACATCACGGATACTGTTTTGCTGCTGCCACTTCGGGTTAAACCATTCTTTATCCGTAAGATTTCTCCATATTTCTATTTCACTGTAATGTCTGGGTTTAAAAAAATAATTACCTGCATCATTGTTCATGATGTCGCCCTCCTTATTATTAATGATTGATCAGGACACGGAAAGTTTGTATTCCGCGTTTATTGGCTGTTCAACAAATATAAGAAAAATTTCCGAAATCACCCGGCATGCTGACCGGATAAAGGAACTGGCCGACCTCGCTACTCAGGGCCTTTATATCGGTAGTGGCCTGTAATCCTGAACTCAAAAAGACAATCGGCATATACCTGACCTCCGCCGATATTATGGACGATCAGAGGCCTTATCCCATCAGCCGATCTTTTATGAACCACAATCCCTATGTGCGTAATGCCACCCCCGAGATCCCAACAAACCAGGTCGCCCGTTGAGTAATCCGATGCATTCTTGCTGATTTTCAATACTTCACCTTTTCGTGCGAAAAAGGTCATCAGGTTTGGGACCCTTCGGTGATCGATGTTTTTATCCGTCTTTTTCAAACCCCAGTTTTGGGGATACAGCGCAAAATTAGCCGCCATGTCCTCATGAACTTCCTTCTGCAGATCAATGCCAAGTTTCCGGTATGCCCTGATCACCACATCGGTACAAACCCCTTTCCCCTCAGGCACATCACCTCCGGGGTAGCTGATCACATAATACGCAGGATCATAAGTAACTTCCTCTTTCGTGAGTTCACAGGCAGCTTCTGAAAGCCGGTCATAGAATGTCTGCTGTCCGGATCCGCAAGAACTCAGTGTCAGAAGGATCAGAAAGACTATAGTTCTCATCGTGGTTTTATTTTTGATTAACTTGCAGCCACTCCTTTTCGTATACTTCATCATAAATATCTTAAGTCATGAAAACGAAAACCTACTTCCGTCTCATGCTGCTCATCGTCACTGCTATTGCTCTGAGTAGCTGTATTTCAATGAATTACCTGACCATGACTGTTACCGAACCCTCACCGGTATGGTTCCCCTCGAAAATCAGCTCTGCGGGTATTATCAACCGAACAGAGGTCCCGGCCGATCAGTCGGTGATCGATGATATTGATAAAATCCTTTCCATAGAAGGTAAGCACCTCGACAGCCTGGGGGCCGGAATGGCCATTAACGGACTTAAAGACGAACTGGTCGCCAGGAACAGATTCGCAGAAGTTAAACTGATCACAAATCACGGGTTGAAAACGCCGGGCATGGGGGTTTTCCCCGCAGCTCTTTCCTGGGCTACGGTTGAAGAAATCTGCCGTAACAATGGTGTTGAAGTGCTCTTTGTTCTTAGTTTTTATGATACTGATACAAAAGTGGATTACAAGACCAATCCGGTGGAGGTTAAGGGTCCGTTGGGCATTACTACCACCATGATTGAGCATACGGCAACGATATCTACCCTGATCAAGACAGGCTGGCGCATCTATGATCCGGCTAACAAGACCATTTACGATGAGTTCAGTATGAACGAAAACGTTGTTTCGGTGGGCCGGGGCATTAACCCGATGAAGGCAGTAGAGGCCGTTATGGGAAGAAAAGATGCTGTTCTTTCAGTCAGCAACGATATTGGTCATCGGTACGCTTCAAGGATCTTTCCTTACAATATCAGGGTGAGCCGTGAATACTATGTAAGAGGCTCTGATAACTTCAGGATCGGAATGAGGAAAGCCCGTGCCGGGGACTGGCATGGTGCCGCTGTGCATTGGGAGCAGGAATTATCCAATCCCAAGCGCAAAGTGGCCGGCCGCGCATGTTATAACATGGCCATTATCAATGAGATCGACGGAAAGCTTGATGATGCCGTAAGCTGGGCGGGTAAATCCTACACGGATTATAATAATAAGAGGGCTCTGGAATATCTCAATATTCTGAAGTTCCGGGTTGAGCAGAGAGCGAGACTGCAAAATCAGTAGGTCAGGATCTGCTGATCCCGTCATCCCAGTTCTTTATCTCAGGTTCGCCCAGTTTGCCGCTGCTTTTGGCGATCAGCATAGATACAGTTGCATCTCCGGTAACGTTCACCACGGTTCTGCACATATCCAGCGGACGGTCAATGGCAAAGATAAGAGCAAGACCTGCCTCGGGAATTCCGGCCTGCGCAAGCACAATCACCAGCATCACCATACCGGCTCCGGGAACTGCAGCAGCACCGATCGATGCCAGGGTAGCGGTCAGTACAATTCCCGCCTGCGTGCCGAAACCCAGATCCATTCCGAAGGCTTGTGCAATAAATACGGCAGCGACCGCCTGATAAAGACTTGTGCCATCCATATTTACCGTGGCTCCAAGAGGGAGAACAAAGCTTGAGACTTCTTTTTTTACTCCAAGATGTTCTTCAACCCTTTCCATTGTGAGGGGCAGGGTGGCTGCACTCGAACTGGATGAAAACGCAAGTAATTGTGCCGGAGCGAAACCTTTCAGAAAGAAGAGGGGAGATTTGCCTGTGAAGATTTTCACCATCAGGAGGTAGAACACTATCATCAACAGCAGGCCTGAAATGACACTGATGCCGTATAAGCCCAATGCAGCAAAAAGGTCAGTGGACGGAGATTCTGCTACAAGTGCCGCCAGCAAGGCAAATACCCCGAAAGGCGCAAAAAGCATGATCAGGTCAATGATTTTGAGGATGACCTCATTTACGCCGTCGAAAAAATCAATGACGGGTTTGGCCTTTTTCTCAGGGATCAGGATCAATCCAATCCCGAACAACAGGGCGAAGAAAATGACCTGAAGCATATTGCTGTTCTCGCTGGCCGCGCCGAAGATGTTCTCAGGAATGATGTCAACCAATGGCTGAAGGGGGCCCGCCTGTTTTTGCTTTTCAGCATCTGCTATCTTGCTTCCGGCATCCTCCCGGTAATTCTCTATCAGTGTATTGCGCGTTTCTTCCCTGATGCTCTCCCCGGGTTTGATCACATTGACGATCGCCAGTCCGAGGCTGACAGCAATTACTGTCGTGGCAAGGTACAAGGCCAGCGTCCGGAAGCCGATGCGTGACAACTGGCTGAGGTCCTTCATGCTGCTGATGCCCTTGATCAGGCTGGCCAGAATCAGGGGAACAGCGATCAGTTTCAGGGCGTTGATGAATATGGTGCCAAAGGGTTTCACCCAGTCACGGATCAGATCCGGTCCCCAGCTGAAACGGTTCATCAGCAGGGCAAAACCCACCCCTGCCGCCATGCCCATCAGAATTTTCCAGTGAAGCGCAAGTCCTTTTCCCTGCATTCTTTTCATTCTGCAAAGAAAGCGAATCCCGGTCAACGCTCAAAGGCCTGTCATTCAAAAAACGAACACTTTTGCCGAACGCATGCCATCTTCGGTGATAAAAAGCATGGTATATATTCCTTTCTCCGGAATGTATATGCCATGCTGCCATTGGGAGGATTCGTTGTATTGGGCTGTCTGCTGACCAGTTGCGTTGATAATTATAATGGAAACAAGGGACTCATCCGGATTGAAAAACACCTCTCCATGTTGACGGTCCTCGGACGCACTTCACATAGAATGTCATCGTTCCACCTCCTGGAAATGTCAAGCCGTAACCTTTGATACGACCATCAGCAAAGTTCACCCCGAACATGGTTTGTGCACCTCCCATAGTCGTCGATACATAGAGTGTGGAGCTTGCGTATTGCGCATCAATCAGGCGTTCACCGGCACCCACATCACCATACCCGAAGGCAAAGTAGTTCGTGTCAATAAACGGGATGAAAACCGAGGGATTCGGGCTGCTGATATCCAAACCGCTGAACAGGATCAAAGAGTACAATTCCTTGATGGAAGGTAGCCGCCAGTCGGATAACCCGGCCAGGCTGAGACTGTCGGCATAAATCAGCGCATCAGCGTAACTCAGCTTGTCATCTGCGTTAATCTGTCCGTCCCCGTTCATGTCGGCCGTTTGTTGCCACATAAGGCCCGTAACATTGTCTGTCACCGTTCCGTTTCCGTTTTCAGTATAGGAGGGAGTCGTTCCCGGGTAATGTGCATTCTGGCCGTAGAATGGCTGACCTGACAAAGGAGCAGTAATTTCAGATGTGTTATCATAGAACAGAGTCTGAGATGTGCCGACAATGGGATAGGTTTGCGCAGCCGCGCCTGAAAGGAGGAAGAGCAGTAATGAAAGAAGGAGCAGGCCTTTTTCATAGGATTGCCTGAAATTGCTTTGTTTCGTATGGTTCATAAGGAAATCATTTTGGTTTTTGGGGGGCACAGAATCAGGGAATCATAAAAGGTTTAATGCAGGTCCGAAAATTCAAAATAACAATTTCACTACTTTTGCAGAAAACCACTCTTTATGTCTGATTTCAGATCGATGATCCTTCAGGGAATACCGGAGGAGTTGCCGACACCGAAGCCCTTTGAAGCTTCAGTCAATCATGCGCCAAAAAGAAAAGATATCCTTACAGCGGATGAGAAAAAACTGGCTCTGCAGAATGCCCTCAGGTATTTTCCTTCCCGTCACCATGCCGTGCTGGCTCCAGAATTTCTGAAGGAATTGCAGGATTACGGTCGTATTTATATGTACCGATTCAGGCCTGATTATAAGATATATGCCAGAAATATTGATGAATATCCTCATCGTTCGAAGCAGGCTGCAGCCATCATGCTCATGCTGTCCAACAACCTGGATGATGCTGTGGCGCAGCATCCCCGCGAACTGATCACATACGGGGGAAACGGTGCTGTTTTCCAGAATTGGGCGCAATACCTGCTCACCATGAAGTACCTTGCCGGGATGACGGATGAGCAGACGCTGGTATTGTATTCCGGGCATCCCATGGGCTTATTCCCTTCGCATCCGGATGCTCCGAGAGTGGTGGTGACCAATGGTATGGTCATTCCGAATTATTCAAAACCTGATGACTGGGAGCGTTTCAATGCTCTTGGTGTTTCGCAGTACGGTCAGATGACGGCAGGCTCTTTTATGTATATTGGTCCGCAGGGGATTGTTCACGGAACAACCATTACTGTGCTGAACGCAGGACGCCTGGTGGATCAGACGGGTTCCGGACTCGGAGGTAAACTGTTTGTTACGTCCGGACTGGGAGGGATGTCGGGTGCACAGCCCAAGGCGGCTGTCATTGCCGGAGCGATTGGTGTTATTGCAGAAGTGAACCCCAAGGCTCTTCAGACAAGGCATTCACAAGGGTGGGTGGATGAGGTTTATGAGGATCTGGACAAACTGCTGCAAAGAATTGAAAAGGCCAGAGCTGCAAAAGAGGCGGTTTCACTGGCATATCAGGGAAACATCGTGGATCTGTGGGAATTTCTTGCAGACCGGAAAGTTAAAGTGGATCTTGGATCTGACCAGACCTCACTTCACAATCCATGGGCCGGGGGCTATTATCCGGCAGGTTTAAGTTTTGAAGAGAGCCAGAAGATGATGGCGGAAAACCCGGATCAGTTCAGGGCAAAGGTCCAGGAGTCCCTCAGGAGGCAGGTCGAGGCCATAAACCGTCTGACTGCGGAGGGCATGTACTTTTTTGACTACGGGAATGCCTTCCTTCTGGAATCCTCCCGGGCAGGAGCTGACATCATGAAAGATGACGGAAGTTTCAGATATCCGTCTTATGTTCAGGATATCATGGGCCCCATGTGTTTTGATTTCGGGTTCGGTCCTTTCCGCTGGGTGTGTACCTCATCCCAACCGGAAGATCTTGACCTTACGGACCGCATTGCCATGGAGGTTCTTGAAGATATCAGCAGAACGGCACCACCTGAGATACGTCAGCAGATGAGTGACAATATCCAGTGGATCAGGGGGGCCAAACAGAACAAACTGGTGGTAGGCTCGCAGGCAAGAATATTATATGCCGATGCCGAGGGAAGAATCAGGATCGCCTCAGCCTTCAACCAGGCCATCCGTGAGGGAAGAATTTCGGCTCCGGTCGTTCTGGGACGCGATCATCATGATGTTTCAGGAACGGATTCACCCTTCAGGGAAACCTCCAATATTTATGACGGAAGCCGCTTTACAGCGGATATGGCCATTCAAAATGTGATAGGGGATGCTTTCAGGGGAGCTACATGGGTGTCGATTCACAATGGTGGTGGTGTCGGCTGGGGCGAGGTGATCAACGGGGGATTCGGAATGGTGCTTGACGGAAGCGATGCTGCAGAACGCCGTCTCAGAAGTATGCTTTTCTGGGATGTGAATAACGGGATCTCACGTCGTTCATGGGCGCGGAATGAAGGAGCCATTTTCGCCATCAAACGGGCAATGGAATCGGAACCCCGGCTCAATGTTACACTTCCGAACCTGGTTGATCCTGATCTGATCAGCAAATTGTTCTGAAAAAAGAGGCTGTCTCAAAATCGAGACGGCCTCTTTTTTTTATTCAGGAATGAT
>CALGYY010000220.1 GCA_937934705.1 uncultured Bacteroidota bacterium | reverse complement strand
AAAATTTATTCGTGAAAGGTGAATTTTATCAAAGAAGGTGAAAATTTTTCTGTGGAAGGTGTCGGGGTGATGGAGTGATGAAGTGATGGAGTGATGGAGTGATGGAGTGATGAAGTGGTCGAAAGTCCAAAAGTCATAAGGTCCAAAAGTCCGGGCGTACTCCGATACCCCGATACTCCGTTACCCCGTTACTCTATCTCACCAGATCGCCCCTAATATCTAATATCCAATATCGTGTGTTGAATGTCGAAGTAACCGGGTAACCGGGTAACCGGGTGACGGGTGACGGGTGACGGGTGACGAAGTGATGAAGCGTCGAAAGTCATAAGTCCGGGCGTACTCCGATACTCCGATACTCCGTTACTCCGATACCCTGCTACTCTATCTCACCAGATCGCCCCCAATATCTAATATCCAATATCTGGTTTTGAATGTCGAAGTGACGGGTGACGGGTGACGGGTGATGAAGTGAGGAAGTGAGGAAGTGAGGAAGTGAGGAAGTGATGAAGCGTCGAAAAGTCGAAAGTCATAAGGTCATAAAGTCAAAAGTCCGGGCGTACTTCGATACTCCGGTACTCCGATACATTATCTAATGTGATAGAACACAATATCCAATATCCAATATCCAATATCTAATATCAGGTTCCGAATGTCGAACGCCGAAGTGATAAAGTATCACTACGGCTGAATCCACTGAAAACTCACTGATGACTGATTGCTGATTGCTGTTGACTGCTATTGCTGCTGGCTGAAAGTAAGATGAACCTCAACGATTTCAGGGCGGTTACCGATTCTGACAGGTGGGCCCCAGGTGCCGATACCGTTGGACACATAGAAGTGGGTATTCCCTTTTTTCAGATAGCCATGATCCACTTCATAAATTGCCGCTGTGATATAATTCAGCGGCCAGATCTGACCGGCATGGGTGTGTCCGGAAAACTGCAGATCAACACCGGCTTCCACCGCTTTATCAAAGCTGAAAGGTTGATGATCCATCAGAATGATCGGTTGCGAATGGTCTTCCTCCTCCAGCAAAACGCTGAGCTCAGCCCTTGTCCCACCGGCAAAACGCGGACGATCCCGATCGTCGCGCCCCACCAGCAGAAAAGAACTGTCAATCCTTGTGGTGCTGTCGCGCAAAACCTTAACACCGTTTTCCTGCAGATAGGCGATACAACGTTCCGCACCTCCGATATATTCATGATTTCCCGGAACAGCATAAACCCCGTATTTCGATCTGAATTCCCTGAGCATTGGGCCGAGATTATGCTTCATCACCGGCTCCACATCCTCATCGATCACATCCCCGGCCAGCAGGATTATATCGGGTTTCAGTTCATTCACCTGCCCTATGATGCCTTCGAGTCGCGTTTTCCCGATGATGGCTCCCAGGTGGAGGTCGGAGATCATGACAATTTTCAGTTCCGTGAGTTTGCCTGCCGGTTTGTCGATATGCAGGCTGAGTTTGCGCACAACAGGTCTGGCTGCATTAATGCTCCCTGCCAGGACCAGCGCGCCGATCAGGATCAGGGAGATCAGGAAGGTCAAGGCTTTGAATTGGGCCCAGGAAGCCAGGATAAACGCGGGAAAGAAATGAAATCCCAGGTTTAGCAATCGAAAGAGGTCGAACAATACTATGAGCAGGAAGAAATACAGCATGAAGACCATGTAATAGGAGCCTGTCCACATCATGATCCCGCTGAAAACCCCGGGTGATACCTTCATCAGTATCCTTCCGATGATGTAGGATAAAAACAGAACAACAAACAATGCGGTGTAATAAGGACGCAGATACGGCAGTGCCTCCAGTCCCTGCCACCCGCGGATGAACAGATAAATATTCACGAGTGAGTAAATACTCAGAACGATGATCAGAAATACCGCCATAGATCTTTTGCGCATGAACGGGACAACAATTGATTCCTTCAGGCTGCAATCACGCCTGATTCTTTCTGCAAAGTTAATACATGTATTTATCTGAATGGAAAAAATTATTCTTCCGGCAGAACCGCTTCCGGCGGGCTTTTCAATCCCCGCAATTGCAGCACATCCCGATGTCTGATCGTTTTCTGAGCAGGGTTTTCAGGAATGAGAGGCGCTTCTCTCCTTTCCATGCCGAAAGAAAAGACGAGGTTTTCAGGTCACCCAACACGTAGTCCGCATCTTTATCATAGCAGCAGGGGACGAGCCTTGCATCGAAGGTAAAAACGGCTGTGGTAAAGGCCCGCCGGCATGCTGCTCGGGGTCTCCGTTTCAGGGCATGTGTGCCGTCGGCATTTAGCAGATACCTTGAAAATGCCTTTTGCATCGGAAGCAGATCTGAGGGTTGATCGGGTTTCAGCAGTTGAATCGTCTTGAATACGATACGGTCTGCCCCTGTTTCCCTGGCCACTTGTCTGATCTCATCCAGCCTGTTTTCGTTGCTTCGCAGAAGAAGGCACTGAAGTTCGATCAAGGGGTGACTTGATTTTGCAGCTTTCCGGGCTTCTACCAGGTGGCGCACTCCCTGCATGACAGAGGTCCAGTTTCCTCCGTGGCGGTAAGTCTCATAGCTTGCCTGATCGGGTCCGTCGAAAGAAATGATGATGCGGCTGAGTCCGCTCTCAACGATCTTCAGCGCCATTTCGGCGCTCAGCAAATGCGCATTGCTCGAGGTGGTCACGTACAAAGCCCTTGATCTGGCATATTTCACCATATCACAAAAATGCGGATTCAGCAGTGGTTCACCCTGGAAGTAGAAATTCAGGTAAATGGCATCATTGGCTACAGCATCCACGATCTGCCGGAAAAGTTCAGGGTCCAGATCTCCCCGGGCTCTCGTCATGGTACCATTTCCTGCGGGACATTCCGTACACTTCAGATTGCAGCGGTTTGTGGGTTCAATACTGACAAAGGGCGGACGAGCCCACACCAGCGGGATTCCGCTCACCCGGCCGAAAATATAAGCATGGATAAGCAAAAAATAATTCAGCACCCGCCGCGGACGCAGGCTTGATGCCAATTGAAGCAGGTCAGAAAGGAGGATGCGGCCCATCAGGCATCAGATCTTTTCGGTGATCTTACGTATGAAGCGCCATTTGCTGAAGAATTCTTTTCCGATGATACGCAATACGGTATAGGTGGGAATGGCCAGGATCATCCCCACGATCCCGGCCGCACTTCCAGAGATCAGGATCACAAGGAAGATCTCCAGCGGATGGGCTTTCACACGGTTTGAATAGATGGTCGGCTGTATCAGCAGGGCGTCGAGCAGGTTCACGGCGACCAGTACCCCCAGTATCTTGGCCACCATGGGCAGGAGGTTTTCCAGTACGCCCGGCTCCATATTGCTGGTCAGTCCGATCACCAGGGCGATTCCTGCGCCGATCAGCGGACCGATATAGGGAACCACATTCATCATGCCCGCAAATATCCCGATCATCAGTGCATTGTCCATCCCGAAAGCCCACATTCCGATGGTGATCAGGCTGATGACAATGGTCAGATCAAGGAGGAGGCCGGTGAAATAGCGCGACAATAAACGGATCGTTTTTATGTATACATGTTTAATTTCTGTCTGCAGATCAAGCGGGGTAAAGAGCATGATGCCGTTCAGCAGCATGCGTTCATTCTTCAGGAAGAAAAAGGTGATGAAACCAATGGCGAAAACAGCCCAGAATACACTGCCCGTGACATCGATGAGTGAGCCGAGGATGTCTGAAACGTTGACCTTGCCGACGATTTCAGAGACCTTTTCGGCGATCATGGTTTCAAGGCTCTGATCTCCCTCGATCATGCCATGTTCGATCAGGTACTGATCCCACTCCGCAAGCAGGGGCCGGTAGGTGTCGACAATGGCCTGGGTGTCGATATTGGAAAGTTCAGCCGCCTGATTGATCAGCATCGGCACGACCAGGGCAAAAATCCCGCCTATGGCACCGAAGATCACCAGCAGGGTGATGAGTGCACTCAGGGTGTGCGGAAATTGAAAACGCCCGATCCTGATCCGGTCCAGAAGACGCACCAGTCTTCTTCCGATCAGTGACAATACGGTGGCCACCAGGATATAGATCAGGATATTGGAAAAATACCAGGCCAGGAATCCCAGCAGTATAAGCACAGGGATCACAATATACCAGCGGCGTTTGTTGTTCATATAGCAGGCTTTAAATCAGGCAAATTTATCACAATTTATCGGATCCCGGCCTCGAAAAAGTTACATGAAAATTTGCACAATTCATCAAAACTGCTAATTTTGTAATCGGGAAGACGATTTTGCATTATCGAATTATCTATATTTTTATCTAACGGCAGAGTCATGAAAACACGTAAAACCGCATTGACCCTACCCTTTTCCGGATTCTTACTGCTGCTGATGGTATTATTTGCTTCGACCCTCACAGCACAAACGGATCGCGACAGTACCTTCAGGGAGGACGACCCTGTGGTAGCCATGCTTGACAGCCTGGCCACCCTGAAATTCTTCATGAATGAAGATTTCACCACAGATGTGAAAAAGCTGAACAAATATCAGTATCCGGCAGACTCGGTTCCGGTTTATCCGGATTCGGTTTACCGTGCAAGGATTGAGCAGATGAACCTTCACTCTCCTTTTGAGTTTGTTTACAATGACCAGGTGAAGGCCTACATTGAGCTTTACGCTTATAAGAAAAGAAAACTGGCGGCCCGTATGGCCGGTCTGGCCGAGTTGTATTTCCCCATGTTCGAGGAACAACTCGATATTCACGGGGTTCCCATGGAGATGAAATACCTGGCTATCATCGAATCCGCACTCAATCCCATCGCCCGCTCACGCGTTGGCGCTTCAGGACTCTGGCAATTCATGCTGAATACCGGAAAGATGTATGACCTTCAGGTAACTTCTTATGTTGATGACCGCTTCGATCCCTATAAATCTACGGTGGCGGCCTGTCAGCACATGAATGATCTCTACGCGATCTACCATGACTGGGCGATCGTTCTCGCCGCCTACAATGCCGGCAGCGGAACCATCAACAGGGCCATCAGGGCCGCGAATCTCGACAGCACCCAAAGGGTGACCTATTGGAACATCAGACCTTATCTTCCCACGGAAACGCAAAACTATGTTCCCTCCTTCATCGGGGTCTGCTACATCATGAATCATATGGCGGAACACAACATCTATCCCATGGCTCCTGCCTTCTTCTTCGAGCAGGTCGACACCGTGACCATTACGAAAAGTGTCAGCTTCAACCAGATCGCATCCTACCTGTGTATCCCCTACGAACAAGTGCAATTTTTAAATCCGTCCTTCAAGAAAGGCATCATCCCTGCCTCAAAAGAGACTCCCTATGTGCTGAGACTTCCCCGCACACATATGGCAGATTTTATCAATAATACAGAAGCCATATATGCTTATAAGAGTGATGCCGAACTCCAGCAGCAAAAAGATCTCGCACTGGCAGCCACCACCAAAACAACAACAACAACGAACCCGGCTACAGTAAAAACAACAACCACCACCCAAACTTCCACCTCCGGAAGCAAACCCCCTTCATATTCGAAGTATGTGTATCATACTGTGCAGAAGGGCGACAGTCTGTGGAGCATCGCCAACCGGTATCGTGGTGCCAGTGTGGAGGAGATCCGCCGTCTCAACGGATTAAAAGGAAATGCCATTTATCCGGGACAGAAATTAAAAGTAGGGGTCACCGGATAAGCCCGCTGACCCCATCTTTTCATCCTTTGAAGCTCTTACCTTTGAATCAGTACTTTGCTGTAAGAAACAAGTCCCTCTTCATTCCTCAGACATAAGATATAGAAGCCATCAGGGAACGCGGATAAGTTGATCCGGCCCTCTTCATCCATTAGTTTCTGCATGAGCACCGGCCCGCTCAGCGAAAGAACGCAGAGGTGGCTGCCTGCCTGATTATCAATCACAAATACACCGTCGTGACTGGGATTCGGGTACACGTGAACCATATTGTCATTTCCCTCCCTGATGCCATAGGTGACAGTCAATAAGGCTGTGTATGCAGAGGGCCCTCCGGAATTAAAGCCGGTCACCAGAATGCCGTCATCTCTTGATTCTATCATGCGACATACACCGGTGACCAGGAAAAAAGAATCAAGTATGTTCCCGTTTGATGTGTCAATGGTTTTAATCTCAAATCCATCCGCGGAATAGAGATATCCGTCAGAATACGTCAGCAGCGAGCTTGAGGTACTGTTGTCAAAATCGCTTCCGGTTTTCCTCATCCATTTTAAGTCACCGTCTGTTTCATATCTGAACAAATAAGCACCCTCAGATGTACTACCCGCACCATCAGCATAGGCCAATACATAGACATCCCCGCCCAGAAAATAACACTGGGTTTTACCAAATTGCAAAGTGTCTGAAATCAGCTCTTTCCATACTTTAATTCCCGTAGGTGAATATTTTAAAAGATAAGTACGCCCGGCCACATTGTGCGTATAGTAGATCCCGTAATTGAGCCCCAGACCACCAACGGCGACAGATTCGCCGCGTTCCCAAAAGCTTGGGTATTCATTGTTGACCTTTGCCCATTGCAACACGCCCGAAATATTGTACTTAATCAGGAGAGATACATTACCACTATCCGGAATATAAGCCGTTCCAACAACATATATTTCATCAGTGGCTGACCGGATATCGATATCCAGGCCCTTTTCAACATCATTGCTGACGCTTCCGCTCTGATCATAACTTCTTGACCACTGCAGACTTCCTGCGGTGTCATACTTAATGGTAAGCACATTGGCATCGTCGGCTGAACTGTAACTGTAACCCGTTACGTATAATCCAGTTCCGCTGAACTTCATCGCTGTTGCCGTCGCTCCGCTTATTCCGCTGGTACTCTCCGTCCAGCTTAAGGTACCTGAGGCGGTGTATTTCCTGCACTGAATCTGGTTGGTGCCTGATGCATCGACATTACAACAGACATAGATGTTCCCTGCGGCATCAATATCAATTCCCAGGGGATAATCTTCTCCCCCGTTACTGATGGACTTTGCCCATATTTGGCCACCGCTGCTGCCATACTTGATCACAAGCCCGTCATTATTGGTGCCGTTATGACGGCCCGACAGCACGTACACACTCCCGTCATCCGCACTGACCATGGCGTACCCGCCGTTTGTTGCCAGACTGCTCAGATAATAATTCTCATCCCAGTCAATGTTCATCTGCGCCTGCGCGGTCATCATGGCGACCACTGTCAGACAAAAAACCAGCTTAGCTCTCATCATTATTTTGTTTTGAAGGTGAATTGTTGTTTTGATTTCTTTGCGAAGAAAAACATAAACTTAACCAAGCCGGAATTCAAACTGTAAAGATTGCGCAATCTTGACAAGATTATCTCGTATATCCTTGTCCTTCATTGCTTTGGGAATAAGATATGAAAATTGCAAGAATTTAAAAATCAGCCCTCGGGCCTGATTTACACATCTGCTTTCAGGTGCAGATTGCTTTTCTGAAAATAGGAAGGTGTGAGTCCGGTCACTTTTTTAAATGCATTGATGAAGGATACCCTCGAATTGAAACCAACAGATGTGGCAATTCCCTCGATGGATAAATGCCGGTATTCCTGATCCAGTAACATTCTCCTGGCTTCCTTAACCCTGAAATCATTGATGAACTGATTGAAATTCACACGGTAAACCTCGTTGATGACCTGTGAAAGGTATCTGCGGTTGGTTTTCATCATGGAGGCCAGCCCTTCAATGTTCAATTGAGAATCCAGATACACCTTCTCCTGTTCTGTATAATAGCTCAGGCGCTGGATCAGATGCAGTTTATGTTCTTCTGTAAGCTGGCTTCCCGAGTACTTTTCACCTGCGGGCAGGAGCTTCTCAGAATCCTGCTCCGGTTCCGGGTCCAGACTGCTTTCCAGCTCAGGCAGTGCAGCCTCTTCCGTTTTCAGTCTCTTCAGCTCCTGTTCACGACGAACAATCTCCAGGTTCTGACGCATCAGTATCCGAAGTGCATTCCTTTTCTGTATGTACCAAAAACTCAACAGTATGGTAAATCCTGCAATGAAGATCATCAGACCGATCACCGATAACAGAATATAACGGTCGCGACCGATCTGGGCCTCCTGCTTTTCAATCTTCAGCTTCTGTATTTCCAGTTCCCGGTCTTTACGATCTGTTTCATACCGGGTTTTCATCTCTATCATCTGCCGGTGGGCATTCTCAGTAAACACACTGTCTTTAACTGCTGAATATTTTCTGTAATATGAACAGGCCTGAGCATAAGCGCCTGTTTCTTCTGATAATTCCGCGATGATCTCATAAATAATCTGCAACTGCGTGTTAAGACCGATCGCCTCAGCCTCCGATTCAGCCTGAAAAGCAAAACCCAGTGATTCCTGTACTTTTCTCTGCGCTTTCAGTGACTGACTGATTCCTGTCAGAGAAAAACATATGCCCAAACGATCGTTGATGGATCTTTGAAGACCCAGAGCAAGCTGGAAATAGCGCTGTGCCTGAGCCGGCTCACCGGCCTCCAATAAAAGACTCCCCAGATTATCGTAAGTGGTAGAGACCCCGATGGTGTCTCTGAGCTGCTGGTTGATTTCGAGTGACTGCAGATAACTTTTCAGAGCTTTCTCCTTCTCCCCCAAATTTTTATAAACGATCCCGATGTTTTCATATGAACCCGCCATGCCCTTCAGATTACCTGTTTCTGTTTCAATTCTCAGCGACCACTCATAGTAATCAAGCGCCGCATCATACTTTTTCCAGAAAAAGTATAAAGCACCGATATTGTTGATGGCGCAGGACATCCTTTGTTTATCTCCCAGGCCGATTGCCAGCTGAAGTGACTGCTGATAGCAGCTTATCGAACGTTCGTAGATTCCAAGATAATCGTATACTATTCCCAGACTGGTCAGCACATCAGATAAAAACAAACTGGAGTCAGAGCCCTCCATCAGTTTATACGCCCTTTCATAGCTGTTTCGTGCTAAGGGATAATCCGATTGATCATAGGCAAGATTCCCCTGTTCGTAAAGGCGCCTGGCTTCCTGCAGGCGATCATCCATAATGCCCTCCTGGGCAAAAACCTGAAGATGGAAACAAAAGATTAAAAGAATAAGGTGAGTTTTTTTCATCATACCTTTCAGCTGGCTCTTACATTCAACAGGCAAACATACGTATTTTTCAATTAAAAAACCAGCTTGGCCCCTGTCAGGAATTTTACTATTTTTGCACCCCTTGCCTCTTTAGCTCAGCTGGTAGAGCGACGCACTCGTAATGCGTAGGTCGCGGGTTCAAGTCCCGTGAGAGGCTCAGCAAAACGGGAAGCCACAGCCCGTTTTTTTCTTTTTCCGGAACCTCTTTGGATAATTTCCGTATAAAGGCTTGTCTGTCTGAATTCATTATGAGCCGCTTCACCGAACAAATCAGAAAGATTCTTTACAGGACCAAACAATTGTTTATCAACGATAAGGCAACAGCTATGGAAAAACAGGAACTGAACCCCGACACCCGGAACCAGTCAGAAAACAAAATTGTGGAACAAATCTCTCAGACGGCCAACCAAAACGTGCGCAACGTGATGGCTTCTTTCAAAAGAATCGGAATCGGCTATAAGAGACTTTTCACAGCCCTTTATATACTTGGACTGGGCACCCTTCTCTTCTGGCTGCTTAGCAAATATGGCCTTCTGGAAACCTTTGTCACCTATCTGGCGGCATTCACTGTTTTCTACTGGCTCCTGGTCGCACTCTTCGTCTGGGTCCGTGACGGCTTCATGAAGAAAGACTGAACCTGAAGGTTTCAGCCACGGTCACTCTGAGGGGATAATCTCAGTGTGACGCTTGATCCACAGGATAAGTCCCGGCCATGCCAGTCTGACAAGAAATACCGTGATCCGGTTGATCCTGCCGGGAATGATCACCGCCTTTTTTCTGAACATGCCCTGAAGCCCTATCCGCGCCACCCGGTCGGCAGGCATCATGATGCCCCACCTCATAGCCTTTTTGTAATCCAGCTTGTCGCGGTCAAAAAGATTGGTCGCTGTTGCTCCGGGACAGACACAACTTACATTCACGCCATAATCAATCATCTCTGCCCTCAGTGAACGGGAAAAACTTTTGACATACCCTTTGGTAGCCGCGTAAAAGGCAATCCCCGGATAGGGCATCCATGCTGAAATGGACGACATATTCAGAATATGACCGCTGCGTCGCTGCTTCATATCTTTCCCGAAATGACGGCACAGCAACGAAGGTGTCATCATGTGGAGCACCATCTTCTTTTCAGCCAGTTCAGGGGATGCCTCTGCCGCTTCACCGAAAAAGAAAAAACCCGCATTGTTGATCAGGACTTCCACAACAATCCCCTGTTCTGAACAGTAGTGGTATAATTCCTCTGCAGCATTGTTTGCGGCCAGATCCATACATACCGGGATCACCTTCACCCCAAAACGTTCCCGCATTTCGATGGCCTGAGTTTCGAGTTTTTCCTTCTCGATACTCACTGTTACCAGGTGATATGATTTCTCCGCAAGTAATAATGTATACTCATAGCCTATCCCGGAACTTGCTCCCGTTACCAGAGCCCAGGGTCTTTCGCTTTCTTTGGAGTTCAGATTGTCCGCCATCTCATTCCCTCTCTGCCTTTTCAATTTCCCGCCGGAGTGAAGCAGGAAGACCTTCTATGCTGTGGTGACAGGCCATTTCTTTAGAGTACATCCGTGCAATGCAGTAATTGCTGTGCTTGCAGGCTGAACGCTGTTCTGTCCCGTTTTTCAGTTTGCTGATGAATGCCGGGTCATGCAAAAGGGCCCTGGCCATACTCACCATTTCAAATCCCTGGTCAAGCACACCTTCTATTGTTTGACGCGACAGCAAACCTCCCACATAAATCAGCGGAAGTTTCAGCTTTTGCCTGAATTTCAGAGCATCATCCAGAAAATAGGCTTCTTTGTAAGGGTGACCCGGTATCATCATATGTCCGAACATCCGAATGCCAATTTTCAGCCAGGGATTCTCCATGTAGTGTGTAAGTGTGCGGACAGGCATCTCCCCCCGCATGACATACATGGGGGCTTTGCTCACGAAACCTCCGCTCAGAACCAGGGCGTGAACACCCATCTTTTCAAGAACACCTGCCACTTCAAGACATTCGTCTGTTTCCATCCCTCCCCGGAAACCGTCATGCATATTGATCTTCACGATAACAGCCATATCTCCTCCTGCAGCTTCCATCACCGCCTGCATCATCTCTTTCATGAAGCGCATACGGTTTTCCGGAGACCCTCCGTATTCATCCTTTCGGCGATTGGTCCAGGGTGACAGAAACTGGGAGATCAGGTAACCGTGACCGGCATGAACCTCCACTGCATCAAAACCTGCCTCCCTGGCTGTATGCACTGCCTGCCCGAAATTTACAGCCATCTCTTTGATCTCGTCATATCGCATGCCGCGTGCCCAGGTAGGAGAATACATGTTAAACCCGGTACTTGCCCCCAGGGGAGTTTGTCCGGCCACCGATTTTTTTGACATATTCCCGCAATGCCCGATCTGTACTGATGCTGCCGCACCTTCAGCATGAACAGCATTGGTGATGCTGCGCAGACCCGTAATCGCCTCTTTCCGGAGCCAGAGCTGATGCGGAAAAGAAAGACCGCTCCTGCACACCGAAGCATAAGCCAGTGTAGTCATCCCCACGCCTCCGGCAGCCACAGCACGGTGGTAGTTCAGCAATTGATCCGAAGCCAGGTTGCCCGGACACATCCCTTCAAAAGCGGCCGCCCTTATGCTGCGGTTCTTCAAATTCAGAGGGCCTAATGTAAACGGTGTGAAAAGTTTCCCTTCATTCATACTTCCCTGCATGTCTTCTTTCAGCGCGGGATGATACGTCCCAGGCTTTTGTTCAGCTTTGAATAAATCATTTTCAGCTCCTGGTCTTTGGTCAGAAGCAAAATCATATCATCATCCCGCCCTTCTTCCTGCAGGGTTTTCAATTCCTGCTGATTGTCATAGATCATCTTTTCAAGCCGCCTCGAGCGGATCGCCAATACCGATTCTACAAGGTCGCGGACGAGAATATGCCTCGTATCGTCATCCCTGGTCGGTACGCTGATCCTGTGCCTTTCTTCCCAGTTTGCACTCAGCACATAGGGAGAACTGATCAGGTCAATGCAGACCTCCGCAATCCGAGGATCGGGAAACTGGATGAAGTGCTGCTCATCCGGGATCTCTCCCCCGGCCAGCCGCTTGTCAAACTCATTGAAAATGGCGGCAAACATGGGATCGGTGAAGTGCAGGTCGTCTCCTTTCAGGTCCCTCACCAGGAAATCAGCCACCGAAATATTGTGTTCTTCCGTCTCCCCCTGCGTATTCTCTTCGTTGATAGTAATTTCAATTTTTCCGTAGTTCAGTAATAACTGTATGATATATTTTTCCTGTTCATAACTATCAAAAGGATCGAGCAACATGCCCTGCTGCGGATCAGAAAGTGTGGTCTCGGGGATATCCTCTTCCCTGACTTCGCTTTCACTTTTCGCCACCTTCTTCCTGAGCAAGCGGTTCAGTTCATTGACCAGCGTCTGCTCGGGTACATTCATGATCTCGCTGCATTTGCGGATGTACAAGGTCCGCGAAATACTGTCCGGAATCAGGGATATCGTTTTCACGATCTCTTTGATCAGCCCCGCCATCAGAATGGGGTCATTCTTCGACTCAGCCATCAGCAGCTTCACCTTAAATGCGATGAAATCGACAGCATTTCTATGAATGAAATCCGTGAGTTCAGCCGGCCGGTGTTTGCGGGCATATGAATCGGGGTCTTCTCCTTCCGGGAATAAAACAATACGAACATTCATGTCCTCTTCCAGAATGAGCTCTGTCCCGCGTAAAGCCGCTTTGATCCCTGCCGGATCCCCGTCATAAAGAATGGTGATGTTTCTGGTGAACCGCTTGATCAGGCGAATCTGACCCAGGGTAAGTGAAGTTCCTGATGAGGCCACAACATTTTCAATCCCGCTCTGAAACAGGGAAATCACATCAGCATTTCCTTCTACCAGCAGGCACTCATCCTTTTGGGCAATCGTATGCCTGGCCAGATGAAGGCCATAAAGGGTGTTGCTCTTGTTGTAGATTTCCGATTCAGGGGAATTGACGTATTTGGGCTTATCCTTGTCATTCGTCATGATGCGTCCCGTGAAACCGATCACGCGACCCGACTGGTTGTGTACAGGAAAGATGACGCGCGAACGGAAGCGGTCATAAAGACGACCGTCTTTATCGATGCTCAATCCGCTTTTCACCAGGTATTCCTTACGGTAGCCCGCCTTCAGTGCTGCCTGGGTCAGGTGGTCCCACTGATCGGGGGAATAACCCAACTGAAAGCGTTTGATAATATCAGTGGTGAAATCCCTTTCCTTGAAATAGCTCAGCCCGATGGCCCTCCCCTCTTCAGATTCATGCATATAATCACTGAAATGCTTCTGTGCGAAGGCGTTCAGCAGAAGCAGACTCTCCCTTTCGTTGCGAACCTCCTGTTCTTCAGCAGTGATCTCCGTTTCATCTATCTCAATGTGGTACTTTTTTGCAAGGAAACGAAGTGCTTCAGGATAGGTATAGTGCTCATGCTCCATCACAAAATTCACCGCATTACCCGCCTTCCCGCAGCCAAAACATTTGTAAATTCCTTTGGTGGGGGAAACAGTGAAAGACGGCGTTTTCTCGTTGTGAAAGGGACAGAGTCCGATCATGTTAACCCCGCGTTTTTTCAGGTTCACAAACTCCCCTACCACTTCCTCAATACGGGAAGCTTCCAGAATACCTTGAACAGTTTCGGGGCGTATCATGATGCACGAATAAGGAAGCTAAATTAGCAAAATCATCCTTTTATTGTATTTTTGGAGATGATCCCGGCCAGCGCATACCCCATGAAGTTACTGTTAATCACAGGTCTTGCCCTGTTGGTAAGTTTTACTGCCTGTAAAACGTCTCAGTTGAAAGGGAAAAACTCCCCTGCGGAGGTTTCTGAGCGCTTTTTCGCACTGCTGAAAAGCATGGACTATGAAAAAGCCATGGAACTGGGAACCGACAAAACCGACCGCATACTGAAACTGGTCGGAACCCTTTCCGGAATGGGCGGAGGGATCAATCTGCTGCGCGACAACAAGAAAGAGTTAACCGGATGTGAAATCAGTGGTGACCGGGCTGTTTGTACCTATACATCCTTCCAGGGCCCGGATGAGAAGGTGGTCCTGATCAGGGAAAAAGGGCGCTGGCTGGTTGATCTGGCAACCGAAGAACACTGATGTTCAGCAATCGTTAAATTTCGTTTTCTCTGAACACTTTTTCATGTTTACCTCTATATTTGCCGGCTTATTCCTGAACAAAAAACAATTATGAACATTATTATTGCGGGTGACGGGGAAGTTGGTTTTCATCTGGCAAGTATGCTGGCCAATGAAAATCATAATATTACGATCGTAGATCCCCATGAAGACCTGTTAGAACGTATTGAAAGTCAGACCGATCTGCTCACCATCACGGGCGATTCAACCTCTCCTGCCACACTGAAGAGAGCGGAGGTTGCCAAGGCTGACCTGCTGATTTCTGTATTGCATGATGAAAAAACCAATCTGATCACCACCATGCTGGGCAAAAAGCTGGGTGCCAAACGAACCATTGCCCGTATCGACAACCCGGAATATCTGAGGGAAGATTACAAAGATCTGTACAAGAACCTGGGGGTGGATGTGCTGGTATGTCCAGAGCGTATTGCATCAAAAGAAATCGTGAAACTGCTGGATCAGCCTGCCGCCACTGAACTTTTTGAGTTCTCAGGCGGTAAACTGATGCTTTTCCTGATCAAACTGGATGAAAAGGCACTTGTGATCGGGAAATCCCTGGATCAGATTGCCCGTGAGAACCAGCATCTGGCATTCAGGGCCGTGGCCATTCACAGAAACTCCAAAACCATCATGCCCCGTGGCAATGATGTTTTCCAGGTCAACGATATGGCCTATGTCATTACCAAACCTGAAGGAGTGGATCAATTGCTTCACCTGGGCGGGAAAGTAAAACATGATGTCAGATCAGTGATCATTGTGGGGGGTGGCCGTATTGGAAGGAAAACGGCCGGTTTTATAGAAAATGAAAAGAATGTGAAGCTGATCGAGCAGGATAAGGAGCGTTGCACCTTTCTCTCAGAAACGCTTAAACGCACCATGATTATCAACGGTGACGGAAGGAGTTTTGAGCTGCTGGAGGAAGAAGGCATCGACCGGACAGATGCTTTTCTGGCCCTGACCAACGATTCAGAGATCAACATCCTCACCTGCATGATTGCCCGAAAATACGGAGTGAAACGCACCATTGCACTGGTAGAAAACATTGATTATATAGACATTTCACAGCGCATTGGAATTGATACCATCATTAATAAGAAATTGTCCACGGCAAGTTATATTACCAGGTTCACTTTGGGTGAATCCGTCATGTCCACCAAATGCCTCATCGGTGTTGATGCCGATGCCCTGGAGTTCATCGCACAGCCAGATTCCAAAGTTACCCGCAAAGTGATCAGGGATCTGGATTTCCCCAAAGGAGCTGTTATCGGCGGGGTCATCCGGGGAGAAGACAGTTACATCGCCATCGGGGATTTTCAGATAAAGGCCGGCGACCGTGTGGTTGTTTTTTCACTGCCAAAGGCTGTTAAAGAATTGACCAAATTGTTTAAATAGTCAGCCGCATTGAATCTCCGCATGGTCATATGGGTAGTGGGCATTGCCCTGATGCTGGAAGGGGTCCTGATGCTGACGGCTTTGCCTTTTTCACTGTACTATCTTTCAGGAGACCATTATCCCATCCTTCTTGCAGCAGGGATTACGGCTCTGTCCGGCTTTATCATGTGGATCTCCACCCGCTGGAACAATGCAGTAAAATTTGGCAGGAAAGACAGCTACCTGGTCGTTACATTATCATGGGTACTGATGGCCTTTTTTGGCGCACTTCCGTTTTACTTTTCAGGATACTTTCAAAACTTCACCGACGCTTATTTCGAATCTATGTCGGGATTCACCACCACAGGAGCATCCATTCTCAAAGATGTTGAAATCATTCCCGAAGGATTGTTGTTCTGGAGAAGCCTGACGCATTGGATCGGAGGGATGGGAATCGTCGGATTATCTGTTGCTATTATGCAATTTATGGGATCCGGCGGCACACGTTTATATTCTGCCGAGGCTTCAGATCCGGTTAAGGGGAAAATCCATCCCCGTATACGCGAAGCCCTGAAGCGCCTGTGGGGCATATATATTATTCTAACTGTTGCGGGAACACTCCTGCTGCTTGCAGGAGGCATGAATCTTCATGAATCCTTATGCCATATATTCGGAGCAATCGGTACCGGCGGTTTTTCAACACGAAATGCCAGTGCTGGCGCATTTAGTCCGTATATCCAATATGTGTTGATCGTATTTATGGCTCTTGGGGCTACTAATTTCGGAATACTGTATTTCACGCTGACTGGTAAATTTAAAGAAATAAGAAAAGATGAGGAGTTGAGAACGTATCTGATAATACTTCTGGTGATCGGAATTTTCTCCGGTCTGATCCTTTATTTCAACGGGTATTATGATCTCGGGAAGTCATTCCGTTATGGACTCTTTCATATTGTATCCATACTTACAACCACAGGTTACGCGGTTGACAATTACATTCTTTGGCCAACACCGGTCATTCTTCTCTTGTTCTTAGCCATGTTTGTCGGCGGTTCCTCAGGCAGTACTACCGGCGGAATTAAAGTTGTGAGGATTGTCATCGCATTCAAACAAATCATTCTCGAATTCAAGAAGTTGATTTCTCCGAATGCGGTGATTCCAGTAAGGTTAAACGGACAGATCCTTCAGGAAGGCGTTGCCAGAAATGCATTGGTATTTCTCCTGCTTTACCTGGGGTCCTACGTTGTTCTGACTTTTCTTTTAAGCCTGGCAGGTTCAAACCTGACTACCTCAGCCAGTGCAGTAGCTGCCTGTATGGGCAACATCGGCCCCGGCCTGGGGGAGGTCGGCCCTGTTGGAAACTATTCCATGATTCCTGATTTCAGCAAATGGGTGCTTTCCTTTGCCATGCTGATCGGACGTCTTGAGTTGTTCTCCGTCCTTCTTCTCTTTGTTCCGGCATTCTGGAAGAATTAAACAATTTCTTATGAGTAAACGGGGGTTGCATTTTAATGTCGTACTGAACACTGTTGGCATTGCCCTGATGTTGGAGGGTTTATTCATGCTGACGGCTCTGCCATTTTCATTTTATTACAGATCCGGCGACCATCCGGCCATCCTGATCTCCTCCGGAATCACCCTGCTGGCCGGATTCCTTGCATGGATACTGACCAAACGAAGTGATCAGACCAATATGGGAAAACGTGAAGGTTACCTGATCGTAACGCTGACCTGGATTCTCATGTCGGCCTTTGGCCTCCTGCCCTTTATGCTGAGCGGCAGTATAAGTGGTTTCACAGATGCCTTTTTCGAGACCATTTCCGGCTTCTCCACAACCGGAGCGTCTGTTCTCACATCTGTTGAGGATATTCCAAAAGGCATCCTTTTCTGGCGCAGCATGACCCACTGGATCGGTGGAATGGGAATCATCGTACTCTCAGTCGCCATTCTGCCTTACCTGGGTTCCAGTGGCATGCAGTTGTTCGCGGCAGAAACCTCGGGCCCGATGAAAGACAAGCTGCACCCGAGGATCAGAGAAACAGCCAAGCGCTTATGGGCAGTATATGTATTGCTTACTGCAGCAGAAACCATCATGCTGCTATTCGGCGGAATGTCGCTTTTCGACGCCTTGTGCCATTCTTTCGGCACCCTCGCTACCGGCGGATTCTCGACCCGCAACCTGAGCATGGCCGCATACAGTCCTTACAATCAGTATGTGGTCCTCGTTTTTATGTTCCTCGCAGCCATTAATTATACCTCTCATTACTTCGCACTCCGGGGGAATTTCTCGGGTTACTTCCGCAACCAGGAATTCCGCTTCTTCACCCTGATCATTATTGTATGCGGGTTATTCATCAGCCTCTGGCTTCTGTTCGCCAATCATTACGAAACGGAAGATGCCTTCAGAAGCGGGTTCTTTCAGGTCGTTTCCATCATTTCATGCACCGGCTTTGCCAATGACGATTTCATCCTCTGGCCGACACATCTGTGGGTCATTCTGCTGCTGCTGATGTTTATCGGCGGCTGTGCGGGCAGTACCACCGGCAGTATAAAATCCATCAGGCACCTGCTTCTGCTGAAGACCGGCGCACGTGAATTCAGGAGGATCATCCACCCCTCTGCGGTGATCAGCATCAAACATAACGGGAACCCTGTATCGGAAGATGTGCTGCTGAAAATCCTGCTGTTCTTTTTTGTTTACCTGCTGACCTTCGCCACAGGCACACTCCTGCTGTGTGTCAACGGGGTCGATCTGGTTTCTGCAAGCAGCGGTGTGGCGTCCTGTATGGGTGGGGTGGGACCTGCAATGGGTGTTTACGGACCCATGAGCAACTATTCCGCGGCACCGGAATTCAGCAAATGGGTGCTTTCATCCTGCATGCTCCTGGGCCGTCTTGAGCTTTACGCGGTATTCATTCTTTTTGCGCCATCCTTCTGGAAAAACAAGTAAATTCTGTTCGCATACAAAAAGAGGCCGTCTCGATTGAGACGGCCTCTTTGAAGAACGGATCACGGATCCGGATTGTATCACTCAGTTTAACTAAAACCAGTTGGGAAGGATCGCGGTTATCCGAGGATAACTACTGCAGCTACGATGAACAGCATCAACACTGCGTAGATCAGCCAGAATACATATTCCTTTGCGGTGTTCATTGTTTTGATTTTTAATGGGTTCATGAATCAATGCTTTCTCTTATAATGGTTGTCTGATGTAAAGTTACATGTCCTGTGACCTCTTTTCAAGCTACAAACAGTCTCCGGTTGTTTCTGTCAAGTTTTCGGTTAATTTATTCAATTTTTGGCCCTATTTGTAAGCTATACAAATAAGACAGCGTTTACCCTTATTTGGTTGCTTGCATTTGATTTGATTTTAAGATATTTTAACATTTAAGACTGATTCTAAAAAACCTAATTATGATCAGTGATGGCATATAATAGAAAAAATGCAGATTTCAACATACGTGTCGAACGTTAGTTATTTTTTTGTTAATTATCGAAAAGATTTCTCTTTCCCGCATGTACCCGGGAGGAGCGGGCGGGACGAAGTCGGAACCGTCTGGAAAAGAGGTTATTTCTCCCTGAAATACATCACCAGGGGAATACCGGAGAAATCAAAGGATTTCCTGAGGTTGTTTTCAAGGAAGCGTTTGTAAGGCTCCTTCAGGTATTGGGGGAGATTGCAGAAAAAAACAAATGCGGGATAATGCAGGGGGAGCTGGGTGACGTATTTGATCTTAACGTGCTTCCCCTTATTTGCCGGAGGAGGATTGTGCTCAATCAGCGGCAGCAACTTATCGTTCAGCACAGAAGTTTGAATGCGGCGACTCCGGTTATGGTAAACACGGGTGGCTTCCTCCAGGGTCTGGAAAATCCGTTGTTTGTTCAGGGCCGATGTAAACATGATGGGAATATCCGTAAAGGGAGCCGTTTTTTCACGGATCATCTTCTCATACTCTTTATGAGTATTGGTGGTTTTTTCGATCAGGTCCCACTTGTTCACCACAATGATCAGTCCCTTATGGTTCTTCTCGATGATCCTGAGGATATTCTGATCCTGTGCACCGAAACCTTCCGCAGCATCGATCATCAGGATGCACACATCACTGTGTTCTATGGCCCTGATAGACCTCATGGTAGAATAGAACTCTATGTTTTCCGACACCCGGCTCTTCTTTCTCAGACCGGCGGTGTCAATCAGATAAAAATCAAAACCAAAACGATTGTAGCGTGAATAGATCGAATCTCTTGTGGTTCCGGCCACCGGGGTCACAATGTTCCGCTCCTCTCCGAGAAGTATGTTGATCAGTGAAGATTTGCCCACATTCGGTTTGCCAACCACGGCAAATCGCGGGAGCTCTTCTTCCGGAGCAGATTCTTCAGCAGTGAATTGTGCAACCAGGTCGTCAAGCAGTTCACCGGTTCCGCTGCCGTTGATGCCTGAAACAGGATAAATATTCTCAAAACCGAGGCTGTAAAATTCTCCGGTCAGACTCATTCTCATCGCATTATCCACCTTATTGACCACTACAAAAAGCGGTTTGCGGCTTCTGCGCAGGAGTTTAGCCACTTCCTCGTCGAATGGCGTCAGGCCTTCAACGGCATCCAGCATAAAAAGGATCTGATCCGCCTCTTCAATCGCCAGTTGCACCTGTTTTCGGATCTCTTCTTCAAACACATCATCAGAGCCAGACACATAACCTCCGGTATCGATGACTGAGAATTCCCGGCCGTTCCATTCCGATTTCCCGTAATGGCGGTCACGTGTTACACCCGCTGTCGGATCCACAATCGCAGCCTTCTGCCCGGTCAGGCGGTTGAACAGTGTCGATTTACCCACGTTGGGTCTGCCTACGATGGCTACGATGTTTGACATCTTTATAATATTGCTGAAAGGCAGCAAAGGTACAAAATTGCCGGGGATCAGAAGTCGTAACCAAAGCGGCGTAATTCTTTCGGATTGTTGCGCCAGTCTTTGGTCACTTTAATGAAGATCTCCAGAAAAACATGCTTGCCCAGAAATGACTCAATTCCCTGACGGGCTTTGGTTGCCATCTTTTTCAGGGCACTCCCCTGGTGACCCAGCAGTATTCCCTTTTGCGACTCCCTCTCAACATGGATCACTGCCGATATTCGGATGATGGATTCTTCCTCTTTGAACGATTCAATCTGAACTTCGCAACTGTAGGGGATTTCCTTTGTATAGTACATGAATATCTTTTCGCGGATGATCTCGGCAACAAAAAACCGCTCACTGAGATCAGTGAGGTCCTCTTCACTGAAGTAGGGTTCATGTTCAGGAAGTATCCGCAGCAGCTTATCCAGAAGCATATCTGTATTGAACGAATGCAATGCGCTCAGGGGCAGGATTTCGGACCGCGGAATCAGCGATTTCCAGAGTGCAACAGAATTTTCAACAGCTGTGGTTTCACTGAGATCAATTTTGTTGATTAAGACGATTACGGGAACAGCGCAAGCATTGATCCTGGTGATTACCTCTTCCGGACCGCTTTTCTCTCCTGCTTCCGCAACATACAATATAACATCTGCATCGTCGAGGGCGTCATCCACAAAGCGCATCATGGATTCATGCAGTTTATATGCAGGTTTCAGTATGCCGGGATGATCGGTGAATACGATCTGGTAGCCTTCCCCGTTGACGATTCCGCGTATACGATGTCGGGTCGTTTGCGCTTTATCAGTGATAATGGAAAGCTTTTCACCGGTCAGGGCATTCATCAGGGTTGATTTCCCGACATTTGGCCGTCCCAGTATGTTCACAAATCCCGCTTTAAAGGCCATTCACAAAAATTTAAGAAAATAAATATTGTATGACAAAGAAAGTAAATATATCTTTGCAGCGCCAAATAAGGCACACAATATATAGTGCGGGGTGGAGTCCGCCAGACGGCGGATAGCTCGTCGGGCCTCCTACGCAG
>CALGYY010000219.1 GCA_937934705.1 uncultured Bacteroidota bacterium | reverse complement strand
CCGAGATCTACACTCTTTCCCTACACGACGCTCTTCCGATCTGAAATCGCCTGATCTTCGGCATCAGGGAATACGGCAGCGATTATGATCATTTCTCCTACGCTTTCAGGCTGCTTGAATGTTCTTACCGGCAAAGCGGGAATAGGCTGGAACTGAACGACGACCTCAGGGAAATCTGCCGGCTCGACTCTCTCCGGGCTTACGGGAACAAGAATCCCCTGGCCATCAGCTCGATGGAGTACGATCCGCTGACAGACCGCATCTGGGTGCTGACCTCTTATGAAGACAACAGTGGTCCGGCGGCCGTTACCGGCGCCTATTTATGGGTATGGACTCCCGAAGCCCTTGAAAAGTGCGAAGCGCCCAGGGCTGTGCGAGATCCCAGCGGTCTGCACCAGCACTTCACCCACAAAGCGGAAGGCATCACCCTGATTTCACCTTCCACCCTTCTGGTGATCTGTGATGATGACCGTAACCTGCTGCCGCTTGAAAACCAGGCTGACATCATCCGGCAAACCCACCAGAGCGCTTACTATATCCTGCAGATTGAAGAACAGAAGTAAAGGAAAACCGGGTAAAATTTCCACAAGCATGGATCATTAATGCTTCAACACCCCTAAGGTTTCAGTTCTACCTGTGTAAAGCCGGCAGTGGTATCATCAATCAGAACCTGAAGTTTGTCTCCAACCTTAATTGTTGCATTCAATATTCTGAACGACGGCGCCTCAATCTTCATCAGGTTGAACCCTGCAAGTTTATTTTGATGTATCTTCTCGACATAAACGATCATCTGCAGTTCATCAAAAGTGGCCCGGGCCTTTTTCAGACATGGGTCATTTGAATTCACGGGAGACACAGCAATATAAGAAACCAGGTTGATGGTGGCATTTTTAGGTTTTACCGCCTGCAATCCGTTTTCAAGTCCTTTGGCCAGTTTCTGATCCGGAATACAGATCATCGCATTCATGCCTGCCAGGTTTTTAAGGAGTTTATTGAAACACTCATTGTTCGCGAACCCACCTTTTGAGCGATCTCCGGGTTCATAATTCTTCACTGTAAACGCCACACAGAAAATAGCCAGTAAGCTTACGGCACTCAATGTCAACAATCTGTTTTTCATGATCATCTGGTTTATGTCCGGGTCCGTATTTCACTAATCGGTTGATGCCTGAGGAACCGGAAATCAGGTTCACAACCCAAAACAAATATATACATTTTGTACGGTCAGGGAAAGCGGCCCGAAGAATGACCAACAAAATTAATCCTGTTACGGAAACAGATTCAAGTATATGTTATCAGAAGCATAATCATAAACAAGTCTATAAGCCGACTCCCGGGTTTATGAAAAACTCAGCGATATATCACAAGCCTTTTGACAGCCCATCCCGGCACCTGCAGGAAATACATGCCGGGGCTGAGATCCTGAGGTAAATCTATCCGCAATCTGCTTTCTCCGCCGATCGGGGCTGAGGCAATGATCCTTCCGCCAGCATCCCTGATGCTCCAACTGTCTGCGGTATGTCCGCATGGCAAGCTAAGCATAACATAGCTCACGCAAGGATTAGGATAAACGAACACATCATCAGTTTGTTCTTCACTGCCCGATGTGATGAGCAGAGCGGTTGTTGTCTGCGCGGCGGTGATGATCTCCTCATTCTCTGCATTTCTTAACAATGCCGTAAAGCGGCAGTTCTGCCATACATACTGGGAAGCAGGATCGGAAAAATACAAGGTGTCGCAGAAAAGGGTTCCGGGATAAACCATTTGTCCGATGCTGTCGCCCCATTGAGGACTGAGTGATTCACGGAAAATATGAAGATGAAGGTAATCAACACCGCCATTGTTCTGCTCCGCAACAAGGCTATCCTCCGTCATAAATACATACATGGAATGGCTAAATTCCACCGTGTCGGTGCAGTAAACTTCAATTTCGACGGCATACTTATATAATACCGGATCGTACCAGGCCTTCATCCCGATGTTCGCGGGTGACATCTCCGACAACATGCTGTCCGTTTCTGTGCGCCAGGTTTCCGTATAACGCTCCCGCCTTCCCGGAATCCATTCGCGTCGGTTGATAAAAGCTCCCGGGAAGAACTTCAGGCTGTCGGTAGCAAAGGGAACGCTGAAAAAAGCATCCGTGAAACTCCGTCTGAAATCGGGGCTTCCGGGATATGGTGCCGTATATGAAGTATTCGCGGGATGCATAGCGATTCCGAAAACGCGTCCCGGATGTTCAAGGATGAGACTGTCAAGCAGGCGGTGCGCGCCCGGGCACCAGGAACAATGAACCGCAGTGAATTCTTCCAGAACCACGTTCCTGTATGCAGGAAGCGTATCTGCATATTGTTGCCCGGCCAGCCTGAAAGGGGCAGACAGCAAGACCAGCAGGAAGCCGAGGAAAACAAATTCCCCTGCCTTTCCGAAAGAGTTCCTATTTTCTGGTATATAACTCAACGATCTTCAGTATCACCTGGCATGCCTTCTCCAGGCTTTCCACCGGAACATATTCAAACTTGCCGTGGAAATTGTGCCCCCCCGCAAACAGGTTCGGACAAGGCAGTCCCATATATGAAAGACGGGCGCCATCGGTACCCCCGCGTATCGGGACAACCAGTGGTGTAATCCCGAGTTCTTCCATCGCCAGACGTGCCGTTTCAACGACATGAAAGACCGGCTCCACCTTTTCACGCATATTGAAATACTGGTCCTTCATTTCCAGCCTGACCGTTCCTTCAGGATAGCGTTTGTTCATAAAAGCCGTCACTTCCGTGATAAAAGCCTTTTTGGCTTCGAACTTTTCCCGGTCATGATCACGGATGATATATTGCAACATGGCGTTTTCCACACTGCCCTCCATCTTGATCAGATGATAGAATCCATCATAATCCTTTGTAAATTCAGGGCGTTCATTCACAGGCAGCATAGCATTGAGTTCCATGGCGATCAGCATGGCATTGAGCATCTTGTCCTTCGCGTAGCCCGGATGAATGTTCCTCCCCTGGATGAAGAGCTTTGCCCCTGCTGCGTTGAAGTTCTCATATTCCAGCTCGCCCACGCCGCCACCATCGAGG
This sequence comes from uncultured Bacteroidota bacterium, assembly GCA_937934705.1. Taxonomy (GTDB): domain Bacteria; phylum Bacteroidota; class Bacteroidia; order Bacteroidales; family CAIWKO01; genus CALGYY01. The sequence goes on along the minus strand of CALGYY010000219.1, from coordinate 1,474 downwards.
GTGTAGGCGTACTCAGCACCAAATTTCTTCACGTCGAAATGATCGACTCCGCGCCCGATCTCTTCATCCGGTGTGAAACCGATTTTGATCGTTCCGTGTTCAATTTCGGGATGCTTCACAAGGTACTCCACCGCCGTCATAATCTCTGCAATCCCGGCCTTGTCATCAGCCCCCAGCAGGGTGGTCCCGTCAGTGGTCAGCAGTGTCTGACCAATGTAATGCTTCAGCTCCGGAAACTCCCGGGGCGACAGCACCAGCTTCAGTTCTTTGTTGATGACAATGTCAGAGCCGTCGTAATTGCTGATGGTTTGGGGCTTCACATTTTCACCCGACATATCCGGTGCGGTATCCATATGAGCGATAAAGCCGATCACAGGGATCTTCTTTTGGGTGTTGGCCGGTAAGGTCGCCATGACATAGCATTTATCATCGACTGATGCATCTGTTAATCCCAGGTGAAGCAGTTCGTCGACCAGAATATTGGCCAGTTTAAATTGTTTTTGTGTGCTTGGAGTGGTTTCTGAAGCATCATCCGATTGTGTATCGATGCTGATATAGTTCAGAAAACGTTTTAATACGGCTTCTTTCATTGCGGGGAGGTTTAATTCAGATCTCTTAAATTATCTCAATATTGATATCTTTATTCTTGGGTTATTTCAGATCATCTTTTTTCACGCGGAAGGATTCCCATACGAAGTAGGCGATCAGCACTGCGAATGCCAGCACGGCAAGGATTTCGGCGATGATATGACCATTGGCAATGGCATCCCAGTTGACCAGGTTCATGGAGTCTTCCTTTCCCGTAATAAACAGGATCACTGCCCCGATCACACCAAACAATGCTGCTCCGGCAATGAAGCCTGAGGAGATGAGGATCCCCCGCTCGTGACGTGCTTTTCCTAATTTCTCGTTTTTGTTTTTATTAAACCAGTGGTTCAGCAGCCCGCCTACAACCAGAGGGGTATTCAGTTGAAGTGGAATAAACATACCCAGAGCGAAAGCCAGTGGGGAGATCTTCAGCCAGTTCAGCAATATGGAGATTACGGCACCTATGGTCAGGAGCATCCAGCTGACACCGCTGCCCGACATGAGGGGCTCAATGATGGCTGCCATGGCATTAGCCTGAGGAGCGACCATGGGATCGGGATGCTCGGGGGTCTGTACAAATCCAAACACCTTATTCAGAACAAAGATCACAATACCCACCGTTGCCGCGGACACCAGGGTTCCGAGGAATTTAAAGCTCTGCTGTTTGACCGGTGTTGTGCCCAGCCAGTAGCCCACCTTCAGGTCAGTGATAAAACCACCGGCCATGGACAGGGCAGTACAGACAATTCCCCCTATGACCAGGGAGCTGACCATTCCCTGCCAGCCTTTCAGTCCTACAGAGACCAGAATGACCGACGACAAAATCAGCGTCATCAGGGTAGATCGGAAGAGCGTCGTGTAGGGAAAGAGTGTAGATCTCGGTGGT
>CALGYY010000218.1 GCA_937934705.1 uncultured Bacteroidota bacterium | reverse complement strand
GGAAAATAAAAAATCCGCGGTGTGCGAAGCACACAGGGATCTTTTTGTTTGAAGCCCACCCCTAACGGGATCATTCGCCGAAAGGCGGATAATCCCCAAAAACACAAGTGTGAGTTTGAGTGCGAGAGTGAGGAGGGAAGAAAGGGAGCGCAGCGACCGGGCTTTTTTGTTTGAAGCCCCCCCTAACGGGATCATTCGCCGAAAAGCGGATAATCCCCTGAGAACAGAGAGTGTGAGATTGAGTGTGAGAGTGAGGGGGGGAGAAAGGGAGCGCAGCGACCGGGCTTTAATCTCTTGCCTCCCAGGCAACCTTTGTGTATTTTTGGTGTTAAGTAATGTAAAACGCAGGTCTTGACTGATCAGGAACTCATAGAAGCTTGTCTCCGTGGAAACAGAAAAGCCCAGGATGCGCTGTACGCGCGCTATGCCGGGCGTCTCTTTGCCGTTTGCCTGCGTTTCACCCGCAACCGCATGGAAGCCGAAGACCTGCTGCAGGAAGGTTTTGTCAGGATCTTTAAGAAGCTGGATACTGTCAGAAAGGAGCAGGAAGCCGGTTTGTTTCCCTGGATGCGCAGGGTAATGGTGAACCTGATTCTCAACTACCTGCGTGATCATAAGCAGAGCCGTTTCACCGAGGATGTGGATCACTACAGCGAGCTGATCACTGAGCAGGATGAAGAGGAGGTGCATTATATTTTTGAAAGTGTGAAGCCGGAAGAGATCCTTGACATCATCCGGGACCTGCCCGACGGTTATCGGACGGTATTCAACCTTTACGCCTTTGAAAACTATGCGCATCAGGACATTGCGGCTGCGCTCGGAATATCGGTCAGCACCAGTAAAACACAACTGATGAAGGCGCGGAAAATGATTGCCGCACGCCTGCAAAAAAAAATTGAATCCAAAAGCCCTTTAAAGCTTGTTGTATGAGTAAGTATTTGGAAGACATTGACCGGATCAGCAGGGATACCCTTCAGGAGTGGGAAATCCCGCCGCCGGACTACATTGCCGGGAAGGTGCGCAGGCGCCTGTTCTGGACCAATCTTCGAAGGAAAAGAGCCGTTCTGGCCGCCTTCCTTTTTCTGGGCAGCATCGGCATCATCGCGATGGGTGCATGGGTCGTCGCTGAACTGCAAACTTCCACCCCTGCAGGCCGCTTTTCTGATCTCAGTACCCCTGCTTACATGAGGCCGGCGCTGACAGGCCCTGACCCGCAAACGAACAGCAGCTTCACCACTCCTGAGGTACCCGCAAGCGAAAATCTTGTCCCTGACCAGAACAACGGAAATCAAATACCTGATAAACAGAATAAAAAGAACGTTCTTAATGGCGGAAAATCCGCAAATCCGGTAGCCGATGCCTCTCAGGGCACACCAATACAGGATGCGAAAGCGGAAAATGCAGGACTGACAAGTGATAACGGACAAGCCGATCAGGTAAATAAAGAGAATGATGCAGATCATCATTCCACTGCAATAGTTGAATCTTCTGTTCAGTCTCTGCCTGATCACATTCGCACAGGCTCCCTGCTTCAGATGAATTCCCTTCCATGGCGTGAACCGGCTCTTTCCCCGCTGCACCAACAGAACAGCACCACAAAACTCAGGATGAAAAGGAACCGGCTGTCGCTGCAATTCAATCTTGCAGCACAATTTCCCGGCCTCGGAGAAAAGAAAAAAGATCTTGTAAGCAGTCAGACATCAATGCTTTCAGGAAGCACATCATTATTGCTTCAGTACCGCATCCGGAATTTCTTCATCGAAGGCGGATTGCAATACAGCCGTCTGCAAACGCGACAGAAGGCTGACATGCTCACATACTATCCCCATGGTATTGAGCAGCAGCAATGGGTCGGACAGGAACTGCATATTGATACCGGCGGTTACTGGCATTACAAGTGGATACAGGATTCTGTAATCCATGTCTACGATTCCGTCTGGATCACAGAATATGATTCTGTTCTTCAGGACGTCTACGAGAATGTGCATCTCCTGGTAAACGATACCCTGCATCAGGCAGACTGGAAGACCAGCATCAGCCTTTTTGAACTGCCCCTGGGAATAGGTTATCGTTTCTATGCCCGGAACACAGAGATCAGTCTGCAGGCAGGTGTATTGCTGGGCATCAGCAGCAGCACCCAGGGTCTGCTGTACTGGTCGGAATCCTCCGCGGGACTTGTTCCTTTCAGTGACATGTATTCTGTTAAAACATTCCAGACCTCCTGGTACCTTGGCGCTTCGGTTTCCCGCAATATCAGTGAACACTGGGCAGTGCTGATCTCCCCCGCCTGGCGGAGCAGCCTCACAGGACTGCGTTCCTCAGAAGGCCTGAAACCACGGCACTATCAATCCTTCGGTCTGGGGTTCGGACTGAGATATGATTTTTAGAGAGGGGATGGAAATCTGAGAATGTGCTGATTTGAGAATGTGCTAATTCACTTCACATATCTCACCTGCAAATTCGACCTTTGCGATGCCCGATCTTATGACTTTACGACTTTTGATTTTTTGACTTTCGACCTTTCTACATCCCCGCGGCCTTCATTACTTTGAAGAAGAACTCTTTGTTCAGGGGATAATTCATTTTACCGGCAGCATTGAGGTCAGCAAAAGCTTCCTTGTATCTTCCTGTATCATTATAGGCAATGGCGCGGTTCACAAAGGAGGGAGCATCATTGGGGTTAAGCTCTATGGCTTTGGTGTAATCGGCGATCGCTTCAGGAAGGTGTTTGAGATGATAATGCGCAATTCCCCGCCATCCGTAGGTTTCAGCGCGGTCCGGATTCATGCTGATGGACTGGTTAAATAGTCCCAGGGCTTTTTCATATTCAAGTTTTCTGACCAGCACCAGGCCTTTCCAATAGATCACTTCCGCTTCAAATGCCGGTCTTTCATTGGCTTTTACATTCATTTTCAGTAAATGGGCATGCTCAAAATCGGCCATGGCCTCTTCAGTTTTTCCGAGGTTGAAAAGGGCCGTACCGCGCCACATCCAGGCTTTGGCATCATCCGGCTTCAGAGGCAGGTAATTGTTATAATCGGGGAGGGCCAGATCGAACTTTTGCACCGTGCTGTATGTATTTGCCCTGCCAATGAGAGAACCCTCGTCGTCAGGTTTCAGTTTAAGAGCCTCAGAGAAATCACGGATGGCTTCTTCATATCTTTGGGTGTTGTAGTATAAAACGCCGCGATTGCCCCAGGCCTGGTAATAGGTGGGATCTATGCTGATCGCTTTGCTGAAATCGGCCTCTGCACGGGCGTGGTTCTCATGCCAGCGGTAATACATGTAACCTCTGTTGTTGTACCCAAAGGGCAGGTTGGGGTATGTTTTGATCAGCTCAGTAAAAAGCACTTCCCCGTTCTTCCAATGCGAAATTCTCTGCCACGACAGGACAAAGCAGAAGATGGCAAAGGCAGCCACGAGGATGTGTACGAAGGGTTTCAGTTTCCTGAGTAAACCCTCCCGGGCGCGCCAAACCTGGGAATACGTCCATCCGATCATGAAAAATGAACCGATATAAGGGATGTAGGTGTACCGCTCAGCCATGATCGCACCACCCACGGGCAGTGCCTGTAATACCAGTGCAATGGTGACAAGAAAAAACAGCATTCCGAATATATACATCCTTCCGAAACGTTTCGTCCAGATGAGCACCGCTGCCATAAGCAGGACAATACCTCCGCAGATGTAAAACAGCACCGGAATGTGTCCGTCAATATGCGGGGGATAAGGATACATTGCCGCCAGTCCGGTAGGTACAAACATCTTATACAGATACATCACGATATTGTGTGATACCAGAAATACCCTTTCCACGGGAGTATAGAGCGGACCCAGATCCTGGATGGCGCCTTTTTCGTCCTGCGACATCACCGCCAGGATGCCGAATGTGAGTGACAGTATAATGAATGGGATTTTATCCAATAGCAGTTTAAATGATAACTTTCTCCGGATCAGATAGTCGATGAGCAGCAGTACGCCCGGCAGTGCAACGGCGGCTGATTTCGAAAGGAGTGAAAGGAAGAAGAAGACGACAGCCAGAAGATAATTCCGGGTTTTCTTCTCTTCTCTCGTCAGATAGAAATAGTAGGAGATGGCCGCCAGCAGGAAAAAGAAAGCGTAAAGCACATCTTTTCGCTCGCTGATCCATGCAACGCTTTCAACATGCATGGGATGGATGCCAAAAAAGAGGGCGACGAAAGCGGCCAGTTCCGTGCGTTTCGACAGCAGCCTGACCAGCCAGAAAACCAGCCACACATTCAGAAGGTGGAAGATCAGGTTATTCAGGTGATATAGAAAAGCATTCTCTCCCACGAGTGAATATTCAACCGCGTAGAAGAAAGTGGTGAGCGGGTGGTAATTGCCTTTGTAGAAAGTCAGGGGATGGAAGATCTTTCCGATATTCTCCGCGTTCAGTTCATGGACCAGTTCGTGCTCGTGAATATATCCTCCGTCGTCCCAGTTTACGATGAAATCATTGAATAAAGACGGGATGTAAAGAATGAGGGTAATGAGCAGAACCCCGCCCAGATAAAGGAGTTTTCTCTTTTTGTTTTCTCTTGCCTCTGTCTCTTCTCCTGTCTTTGTGCTGACCGCCTGAGTCTGTTTCTTGTTTTTACTCAGCGCTTGCTTATACGGTGGTTTCTTTTTCTTCTGTGGCATAAGTTTCGGGTATGGAATTGACAAAAATAGAATTTTTTAAGGAATGCCTGCTTTGTCCGTAGATCCATGCAGGAAGACGTCCCGTTTTGAATTCGCTTTTCGCGTTCAGTATGTTAAACATACATTAATCATCGGGTATAGCATATCCGGCCGGAAAAAAATGACGACCTTTGCGGGCTTTTTACGGAATAAAGAAATGAATACACTCAAAAACCTTAGAAACATCGGGATTGCGGCGCATATTGATGCCGGAAAAACGACAGTCACGGAACGAATACTGTATTTTACAGGTGTCAATCGCAAGCTCGGTGAGGTTCACGACGGCAAGGCCACCATGGATTTCATGAAGCAGGAGCAGGAGCGGGGGATTACGATTGCCTCAGCAGCCATTTCCTGTCAGTGGAATGATACCATGATCAATCTGATCGATACACCGGGGCACGTGGATTTCACCATAGAGGTGGAACGTTCATTGCGTGTGATCGACGGGATGGTCGCCGTTTTCTGCGCGGTTGGGGGGGTGGAGCCCCAGAGCGAAACGGTCTGGAACCAGGCTGACCGTTACAGGGTTCCCCGCATAGCATTCATCAATAAAATGGACCGTCCCGGTGCGGATTTCCGGGAAGTGATTTCTCAGCTTAACAAAGACCTTGACGCCAAAGCACTTCCGTTTCAGTTACCGATGGGGGAGGAGGAAGGTTTCTATGGGATCATTGATGTGATCCGCCGGAAGGCTTACATTTTTGAAGAATTCAATCGTATTGAAAAAGAGATCCCGGAGGAGTACCAGGATGCCGCAAAATCTGCCCGGGAGGCTATTGTTGAGAAGCTTGCCGAATACGATGAGAACATCATGTCAGCCTTTTTTGAGGGCACTGAAGTGGAAGCGGAGCAATTGCTCGCCGCTGCGCGTTCGGCCACGCTGAAAATGATGCTCACACCGGTTCTTTGCGGTGCTGCATATAAGAACAAGGGGATACAGTTGCTGCTTGATGCCGTGACAGATTACCTTCCTTCACCGCTTGATACCGGTGCGGTGATCGGGCAGGACACGGATGAGGCTGAAAAGACGCACACACGGAATCCGTCACGCAAAGACCCCTTCTCTGCGCTGGCATTTAAGATCATTCATGATCCGTATGTCGGTCAGCAGACCTTCATCAGAATATTTTCAGGTAAGCTGGAGGGCGGCGTGGGTGTTTTGAATGCAACCAGGCAGAAACCTGAGAGGATAGGCCGTATACTGAAGATCCGCGCACAGGAGCGGGAGGAAGTTGCTGAAGCGGGACCGGGAGACATTGTGGCATTGATTGGCATGAAGTTCACGAAGACCGGTGATACGCTGTGTGATCCGCAGGCCCCTCTTCTGCTTGAATCGATTCACGTTCCGCCAACTGTCATTGAACTCAAGGTGGCTCCCCGCGTGCGTAAGGATCAGGAGAAACTGGGCGAGGCACTCAGAAAACTTGCGAATGAAGACCCTTCGTTCAATGTGAGATATGATGATGAAACGGAAGAAACCGTGATTGCCGGAATGGGTGAATTGCATCTGGAGATCATCATCGACCGCCTGAAGCACGAGTTCGGACTTGATGTTGAAACAGGAGAGCCGGCAGTAGCGTACAGGGAAACCATTACCGCTGATGCCGAAAGCAATTATCGCCACGTGAAGCAGACCGGTGGCAAGGGACAGTTTGCTCACACGGTTCTGCGCATCGAACCCAATGAAGGAAAAGGGTATGAGTTTGTCGATAAGATCAAAGGCGGGGCGATACCGGCAGAATTTATCGGTTCGGTCGATAAGGGAATCCGCAAGACCATAGAGAAAGGCATTCTTGCAGGTTTTCCCATTGTGGATGTTAAGGTGGTTCTGGTCGACGGGGGCTATCATCCTGTGGACTCCTCGGACATGGCCTTTCAGACCTGCGCATCCGTCTGTTTCAGGCAGGCTTTTAATAAAGCTGCACCCATCCTCCTGGAGCCGGTCATGAAGATTGAGGTCAATACTCCGGATGAATATATCGGGGAAGTGACCGGCAACCTGAACCGCAAAAGAGGAAGGATCGAAGCCATGAGACGTTACCGGAAGGGATCACAGAAACTCAACGGTTTTGTGCCGCTGATGGAGATGTTCGGTTATGCCACTCATCTGAGGAATATGACTTCGGGCCGGGCCAACTATTCCATGGAGTTCTTCAATTATCTTCCCATGACGAAAAGCATGCAGGAAGAAACCCTGAAGAAGCTGAAGGAGAAAAAGGAGAAGCAGAAATAAGCGGGATATCAGGCTCTTTCTGTTTTTGCGGATTCCCGGTAACGCACAGCGCTGTCGAGAGCATCGATGATCTCCCTGGTGAAGCCTGACGGAGGCGATTCCGGCATTTCAGAGTCCCCGCTTTGCACGACACTTCCTTCAGCAGCACGTTCACAACAGGCATGCAATTGCTCACGGTGGTAAGGGTCGAACTGATCCATGCTGCTCCCGAATCGGTCGTTGAAATCGCTGACCGCCTGAAGTACCATTTTACAGAGATGCTCTTTATCGGCCGACCTTGGCCTGATGAGACGGTAAGCTTCGTGTACGATCGCCCGGCCGGACGCCCTGATCTTCTCTGAAACAGGGATGCTGCTGTGGTCAACCACGATCTGACCGGGGTTTTCGCTTTCCCACTTCGCGTGCTCCCTCGCCATACGGGCGTCATATGCAGAGCGCCTGCGATCGATCAGATAGTAAGAATAAAGGTAGATGATCCTGGGCAGGTAACGGGCCGGTTTTCGCATCGCGAAACGCAGCAGTTTTTTGAAAACCTTACGGTCTTCCGCATTGGTCTTTGTATAACCGTATTTCAGGAAGCGTAAAGTCATCCTGAGTGCAGGTCCGGCAGGGGAAGAGGGAATGCGCGGATAATAACGAATGCCCTCCAGAAATTTTACTGCCCGTTGAACGAACAGATCGGGTTCGTATATGGTTTCCCAGTATCCGGCCAGTCCTGTGAACAGCTCCTGCCGGCTCATTTTTGCGGGAATGATATTCGAAAGGATGTCAAACTGATCGTTGATCCCCTCTTTCAGCATATGAACGATCCTTCCCTTTCTTTTCAGATCATACCAGAGCCTTGTACCCGGAGGCGCTGCAAGCGGATGGCATATATGAAAAACGATGTTGGCTTCGTTGATGAAAGCAGCGGTGCGTTCAAACACATCCCTGTCATCAGAATCTGCTCCTATGATCATATGGGTAAGAACAACCATGCCGTAGGACTGTATCTTTTCGATCGCTCCCTGGATGGAAATCCCGAGATTTTGCTTTTTGTTCAGATCTTGCAGCGAATCCTCACTGATGGACTCTATCCCGATCATCAATGTGTAAAAATTGGCATCAGCAAGCAACTGAAGGAGCTCTTCATCCGCTGCCACACCCAGGTCAAGCTGGGTGAAATAGCCCATAGGCGCTTTCAGACTGCGGTTCAGCCGGATGAATTCCCTGGCCATTTCCCTTGCATATTCGCGGTCACCGGCGAAGTTGTCATCCGCCAGAAAGATCATCCGTATCCCCATTTCACTTAGTCTCTTCACTTCTTCCAGAACCTGGGGAATACTTTTGCTTCGGGGTTTTCTGCCGTAAACATAAATCACATCGCAGAAACTGCAATCGAAAGGACAGCCCCGTGTGGTTTGAATGGATACTGAATTATAGGATGTGAGATCTTCCCTGATGAGTTCCCATCTCGGGGGCGGCAGTTTCGTCAGGTCCGGTTTACTCAGCGACCTGTAAAGCGGTTCGTGTTTTCCTGCCTGATAATCGTTCAGGAAGGCCGGCCAGGTCTCTTCGGCTTCCCCGCTGAAAACCACATCAAATGCAGCTTTCCGGTGGTTCAGAAGGGTCTCTACGCCGATGCCCCCTGCAACAACCAGTGCCGTAGGGCAATGCAGGCGGCACTGTCCGGCTATTTCCAGGCTCCGGGCAAGCTGATTTGATGTCACCGATATGCCGATGATGTCAAAGTCCGTCCCCGCCAGCCATTGATCCACCGGACCCTTCATGAATTCATCATAAAGGGTGACCTGATGTTCCGGAGGTGTCAGAGCGGCTACTGTTGCCACCGCATGGGGTGCGTTGAAAGCTTTGGCTCCCAGGTATGGGATGCCACGGATGATGAGATTGTCAATCTCGTCGGTGGTGCCGGGACTAATCAGTAGTATTTTCATGGATAGGATTATGATATATATTGATGGGCATTCACTTCAGGACAGGGTGTTCAATGAGGGCCTCATAGAGTATAAGCATCCTGGCCATCCGGAGGCCGTTAGCCTCCCGGGGCGGACATTCAATATATTCCAGTTTTTTCAATCCGAAATCCCCTGCGTGCAGGCTAAGCCTGATCTGTTCATCCTCATAAAGCCAGTCTTCTCCTTTGCGTTCCAGGCTCGCGATCTGTCCATCTTCTTTGTGCAACAGCACCGAGCGGTTCTGCAGGTGACTGAAGTAATAGGCGCTTTCCTCCTGTCTGAAGCTCCCGCTTGTGAGACAGAATCTGGGTTTATCGGCAAAGGGACGGCCTGAGGTCGGACAGAATGTGGTGCAATTACCACATTCATTGCAGAAATCTGCAATATTGAAGACCTGGTATTCCTGGGTGATCCCGATATCATCGCCTGAGGTTACTTCAACCGTTTTCTTTTCTGCAGAAGGGGAGAAGCGGTACACAGGAACCTTCATCCTGCTGGTCCGGTATGATGTATTGGCCCGGTTGGGGCAAACGCTGACACAGATGTTGCAAAGCTCATCACAGTAAAGGCAGCGCCCGGCTTCCTGAGTAGCTTCATCAGCAGTGAGGGTGCGGCTGACCAGTTGGTCAGCTTTCGCCGCTTGGTATGCTTCCTCCGCGATTCTGAGGCCTTTTATACGGAGTGACCGCTTTCTCATCAGCTCAGCGTAATCCGTGATATTCTCTCTTCCCTCCGCTCTGACATGTTCTTCGCCCAGATTGCGGATAATGGCAGCGGCCACCTGGCGTCCATCGCCAATGGCCTGAATAATACTCCCGCCGCCGCTGATGGCATCCCCGCCCATATATACCGCCGGCAGGGATGTACTGAAATCTTTTCCTGTCAGTTTCAGTGGCTCTTCACCGAAAAACGGAAGATTAACCTCCTGTCCCACCGCTGGAATAATACTGTCGGCCCTTAAGCTGAACTCAGAGCCAGTGAGGGGGACAGGGCGGGCCCTTCCGCTTTCGTCAGCTTCGCCCATCTTCATCCTGATGCACTTCATCTCCAGTCCTCCTGACGGATGTGAAGCAATCGAGATGGGTGCAGTCAGCTCCATGAGTTCGACCCCATCTGCCAGACAGGCGTCAATTTCCTCCTGGTGTGCAGGCATTTCCCGGCGCGTCCGGCGGTAAACCAGGACAACGTGTCCGTCAGGCCCGGCGAGTCGCCTCGCCGTCCGTGCGGCATCCATGGCCGTATTACCGCCACCGATGACAAGTATGGTTTTTCCGGGTTTCAGCGGCTTGCCGCGCCTGTAATCCGAAAGGAATTTCAGCGGATCCGGCAGTCCGGGAAGGTCTTCCCCCGGAATGTTCAGCTTACGGGCCTTTTCCGCACCTACCGCAATGTAGATAAAGTCGTGTTTCTTCCGCAGGTCTTCGAAGGCAGGCTGATCTACACGGTAATTGCAGATGATTTCAACTCCTGATGATTCAATGTGTCTGATATCCTTGCGGATGGCCTCTTCTGAAAGACGGAACGAGGGTATCGCATCGGCGACCATTCCTCCGGCGAGGTTCTTGGCTTCGTAAACCTTCACTTCAAAACCGGCCAGTCGCAGGAACCATGCGCAGGCCAGACCGGAAGGCCCCGCACCGATGATGCCTGCACTTTTCGGAATTTTCTTGCTGAGAGCCGGTTTTGCCGCAGCAGCCTGTTCGCTGATGAAGCGCTTCACCTCACGGATCAGGAGTACATCGTCGTAATTCACCCGGGTGCATTTCGTCTGGCAGATATGATCACAGGCCATACCGCAGACCGCGGGAAAAGGGTTGGTCTTCAGAATGACCTCAAGGGCCTGAGCATATTCTTTTCTCGCTGTGTGATACAGATAGCGCGGGATTTCCTGGTTGGAAGGGCAGGTGTTGACGCAGGGAGCCGCAATGCAATCAAACAAACCGAGCTGGCGGCTGGTTCTGATATTGGGCGCAGCATAGGGATGTTTACGGTAAGCGGGATTCTGAGCAAGAGATGCAGCATATTCCTCCAGATTCCTGATACGGGCTTCGGCTTCAGAAATACTCCCTGCTTTCTTCATGGTGAGTTCCGCGACTGAAGAAGCATCCAGATGTTCTGCCTTTTCGGAAATACTGTCGAAATACTGGGCCATACGCCCGTAACCACCGGGTTTCAGCAGGTCGGAACAAACGGTGACCGGGCTGAGGCCGCATGACAGCACCTCCGCGATATTAAAGGCATCCGCACCTGCAGAGAAACTGATATCGAGCGTGCCACCGAAATCCTGCTGCAGCTTTGCGGCCAGGTGAACGGAGATGGGATGGAGCGCCCTGCCGCTCATGTACATCATCTTTTCCTTCTCAGGAAATACCGGGCGGTTGTTAATACTCTCCAGCGTATTCGTCAGTTTCAGACCGAAGTGAACACCGGTTTCCCGGGCAGCATGATCCAGTGATCTGATAATAGCCATGGCGTCAGGGTATTTCAGATCATGATCGAAGGCTTCATCAGGGACAATGGTTCTGTAGCCCATGACATCGTTCAAAAGACTTCTCAGCGCGGCAGCGCCCAAAAGGGTGGGGTTCAGCTTGATGATGGTATGGAGTTTTTTCTCCCTGATCAGGTACAATCCGATCTTTTCGATTTCGCCGGGAGGACATCCGTGCATGGTCGACAGGGTGATATTGTCGGATATGCGTGAAGGAATGAGGATATGATCAATGCCCGGGATAAGGTTTTTCAGTGCTGATTTCTTTTGACTGATCATGCTCCCCGCGTCATCCATCACACTGAAAAAGGCCTGTACATTTTCTTTCAGTATGCCTTCCATGTTATAACCTGCACTCATGTTGAAAATACAACCCACGGGACCGGAAAATCCCAGGTGTTTGTGCAGCACATGGATCAGCACCCAGGCGTTGATGTATTCATCGGCCGCTTCATGGATCTTCAGTTCCTGTGACCATTCACAGTTGTATCCCTCATCCTGCATGTCGATACAGGGCTTGGAGATCTCCAGTTCGTCAAGCGTCTGAATGGTTTTCAGTTCGAAATCGCGCGCACCGCAATGCCATGCGGCAATGATGTTCTGGGCCTTCTGTGAGTGGGGTCCCGCGGCCACGCCCAGTGGAGTTGCCAGGTCCTGTCCGAATCTCCGGCAGGCAAACATGGCCTTTTCCCGGGGATGGAAGAAAAGGGATTCAGGTATTCCAAGGATTTCTTTATTGGCTGAAAAGCTTCGGAGAATAATCCCCAGAAGGGCTTCAATACTGATGCGGGAGAATCTTTCGCTCATAAACAGTGGATAAGATTCGTAAAAGTAGCTATTTTTTTGCAAGGACTTTTTCTTTGTTCTGACTTCCGGTCATGGACACCAGCTTCAGGCAGGCTTCAGTGTCAGATTGAAGAGTAATCATTTTTTTTATTATTTTTGAAGGACCAAATTATGTCTGCTGATTGTCATAATACCGCCGCTATGATCCCTGCTGCCGGAAACTCCGGACGAATGGGGATTCCCAAGGCTTTTATCAAGATGCCCGATGGGCGTACTTTCCTTGAACAGATCGTACAGGTGTATTTTGAAATGGAAATCAAACCGGTGGTTGTGGTTAATTCAACAATTTTTCGTGTGATCGAATACCGGAAACCCTTGTTTTACAACGATGTGATGTGGGTGGTCAATTCTCAGCCTGAAAAAGGGAGGATGCACAGCATCAACATGGGCCTGAAAAGCATTTCTGACAAAAGTTACTGCTTTATTCAGAATATAGATCAGCCTTTCGCAACACCTGAATTGCTGAGAGATTTGTTAAGGTATGCCGATCACGCGGACTATATCGTTCCGGCCTGTCAGGGCAGGAATGGCCATCCGATCCTGATCAACCGAAAGCTGATTGATTATTTGACAAAGCAGACGGCCGGCCCTGAAACACTTAAAGAGGCCCTGGAGCCATACGACAGATATTGCTGTCTGGTAAGTAACCCGCAGATCACCTGTAATATCAATACTCCTGATGACTATCAGGCCGCCTTTGGTGTGGCAATGAAGGAGTAATCACCCTGATTAAAACTCCGGAATGAGGCTTTGGTCTTTACATCCGTCATATCTTGACCGCTCCGGTTTGCTGGCACTCTGGCGTGAGAGTCTGCTGGCGCAAAAGGTTCTTGAGGGGGAAACCAGGGGTTATCGCCATCATCCGCAACTGGAGCGTTTCAGAAAAAGTGAGGATCCTGCTGCCGCAATCGCGTATTATCTTTCAGTTGTGTACGAAGAAGCCTGCAACAGAGGGTATAAGTTCGATGCTTCAAAGTTCCGCCTCCCAATGCATATTCCGCGCATAAGACTCAGGCGGGGTCAGCTTGACTTTGAGCGGACTCATTTGCTGAACAAGCTGAAAACACGTGATCCGGAGCGGTACCGTAACATGCTTTCCGTCGGGCATCCCAGGGTACATCCGCTGTTCACCCTTGCAAAGGGAGGAGTGGAGCCGTGGGAAAGGGTTTGAGTTTATCTTTTAATCTGCAATAAGACCAGACTGCGGTCCAGGGCTTCATAATTCACTGCCCCGGCTCCGGTGCCATAATTCCCTCCCTGAAAGACCAGACGGTAGGTATAAGTTCCGGGCAGGAGGTTCAGGTCGGGATAAACGATGGGAACCGTCATGTTCCCCGTGGCCATATTGTAAGGACTTGCAACAGGTAATCCGCATGCCACGGCAGATTCCGTCCTCCATACATTTTCCGTGTTGCTGACGAAAGCGTCGTTGGACCGTTGCAGCCAGATCTGGAAACGGTTGGCATTCGGGAGTACGGCCGTATTCAGGGTTCTTACAGCCACAGATCCGATGACCAGCACCCCGCTGAAATCAGTTCCGCTGGTATCCGTGATCGTAATACTTTGTGTGGTGCCGTCGATAATGCAGGCACTGGCTACATCATTGTATGTCACCAGGGGTTGGGAACTGCTCCTGGCAGTCGTGCCGCCTATGTTGGTCGGAAGGCCGAGTGTGGTGGCTGCGACAGGGCCGCCCGGTGCCGGAGAAGAGACATTGGTCGTACAGGCGATAGCGCTTCCTGTAAGCTCCTGGTTCAGAAAGTCACCTCGGAATTTTATGCTCCCTGTGTCATGAACCCGTATGCGTTCAGTGGAATTGGTGGCGATGACGAAATCCACAGCATCCTGTGTCCCGAGGAAGTTCTCAGCCGGTCCGGTGCCCGGTGTTGTTGCCGCATTTCCGAAAAGGTTCCATGCATCGGCGCCCCCGCTGCCGGTGGGGCCTGTGACACCCTGCGGGCCGGTGGGGCCTGTAACTCCTGCCAGACCCGGATCACCGGTTGGTCCTGTCGGACCTGCTGTTCCCGGCAGACCCGGATCACCGGTAGGTCCTGTCGGACCCGCTGGCCCGGGCAAACCCTGGGCTCCGGTTGGACCAACAGGACCCTGAGGGCCAATAGCCTGAACCCAAATGGTTCCATTGAAATACCAGAATTGGTTGAGGTCTGTATCGTAAACAAAAAGACCCGTTGCAGGTGATGGGATAGCCAGCCGTTGTGCTGTATTTAGCCTGGGCGCCAGGAAGCCCTGGGTGCCGGAGTTCAGTTCAAGCAGGGCAGAGGGATGCGGTGAACTGGTTCCTATTCCGACATTTTGTTGTCCATAAGTGATTGTTACTCCTGACAGCAGGAGGAAGGCATGCATCAGGAGAATGCGAATTCTTGTTTTCATCTTGATCAGGATTTGGCAACAAAATAAGCAAATTCATCTTTGATTGCCTGATTTACTGTGACTTTTTTACAAAGGAGATTCCTTCAGCCTGGCTGACCACTCAATAAAACCTTTGTTCATCGGCGGAGGCGATATTGTTTATCAGCCAGGTTTTCCTTTAAGGATGGCTCTGACTGATTGAAGTTGATCTTCTCTGACCCCGCTCTTCAGGAGATAATTCTCCGGATCAGAAAAGCTTTCTTTAATTTTTCTGAAAAAGGCATCCAGGTAAATGGGATGGGCAGCGTAGGCCACTCCGTAATTTTTAAGCGGGAGCAGACCGAAGGCCAGCAGGTTGATGCGTCTGAACATTCTGATGGCCCTGGGCATCAGGTAGTCATTGGTCATGAGATAGTCCGACATCACATCCTCATCACTTACACCACATAGTTTTTGCAGTAAGGCAACAGTGACCCCGGTACGGTCTTTACCCGCACGACAGTGTATCAGTACCGGCCAGTTTTCTTCCTGTGAAAGATGAGAAAACAGGGCAGGCCAGTGCGGACGGAACCATTCAGCCATATCTGCATATACCGAAGCCACAGCCCCGCGTATCTCACTTTCTTTGCCTTTGCGATTCAGGTAGGGTTTTAGACGGCTCATGGTTTTTCCGGTGATATCCACTTCTATCTGCAATCTGTGAATGTGTGCCAGGGCCGGCGGGCATTTCTTTCTTTCTTTTCCGGGCCGTAAATCAATAATACTGCTGAGTCCAAGTCCGAGCAGCAATTCAGTATCTCTGCGGCTTGCCGGTTCAGGTTCGCCGCCCCGGTAAAGCATCCCGCTTTTCAGCGTGCAGCCCTGACCACAGCTGTATATTCCTGCATCACGAAGGTTGACCATCTTTTCAAGAAGTTCCGGAGAAATATGCATTGCTTAATGTTTGGATAATGACAAAATTAACATTTATTAACTAGCCTCAGGGTCGGAAAGCAGGGTCACCGCTCTACCTTTGCAGCTCAATTTTAATTCCTTCCCATGAACCTGCGATTTACACTCATTCTGATCCTTCCCCTTTTTATCCTTTCAGGCATCTCACGGGCGCAGTGTCCCGGCTGTATGGTGAATACAGGATGTACCTCCAATCCCGCAGCACCCACGATCTGTCCCGATTCACTGCCCGACGGAACCGCCATGCAGTCTTATGCCGAGGATATTTCCTTCTATTTGCCGGCGCAGTTTGTGGATGATGGTACCGGTTTCAATGTGACCCTGAACCAGATGACAGTGCTCAATGTCACCGGCTTACCCTACGGGATGAACTGGCAGACCAATGCTGTCAATAATGTCTACTATCCTTCTTCAAATCCTCCCGCCACAGAGCATGGCTGCGCGAGAATCTGCGGTACACCCCTGATGTCGGGGAACTACACCGTTACTGTTTTCGTCAGGGCGGAAGTCAGCGTTTCGGGAATCGGACAGACCGTGGATGATAATTTCACCCTCCCCTTAAGAATACTGCCTTCACCTTCATCAAACAGCAGTTTCGTGATCTCTGCACCCACCGGTTGCGTACCGCATACGACTTCCTTTTCCAACCTCCTTGTCTCGGGAGGGAACCCCGGTTATTCCTATTTGTGGACTTTCGGAAACGGAAACCAAAGCACTTCTGAACAGCCCCCGGCACAGAACTATAACGCGGCAGGCGACTATACCGTGAGTCTGCAAACGACCATAGACACGATAGGCTATTTTCTCTCTTCAGTATCCGTGCTCACTGCAACCGGCTGCAACGATTCCCCTTTTTCGGCACCGGACTATTATTTTAAACTGAAAGATGGCGGCACCCAGCTTTATCAGGCTCCATATATTGATAATACTGACCCTCCGGTGACCTTCTCATTTACTCCGATCGCACTGAACAATACGATTTACACCCTGGAGGTCTGGGAATACGATACAGGACTGGCCGGTGATGATGATGATTGCGGAACGGTTTATTTCAACGGACATACGGCCGGCACCCAAACACTGACCAGCGGAAGCCTGATCGTTACCGTGACTGTGGATCACCCTGTTGTGGTGCTGAATGCCACAGATACCATTCACGTCTTTCCTTCACCGACGGTATCTTCCGTAAGTTATTCCCCCAATGACTCTGTCTGTTCCGGTGCGACCATTGACCTGATGATCAGTGCAACAAATGCCGGATTGTATCAGTGGTACAAAGATACCCTCGCCATCCCCGGGGCAACAGATTCTTTACTGGCAGCATTACAGAGCGGGGTCTACTACTGCGAGGCGATGAATACATACGGGTGCAGGTCAAACAGCAATAACCAGGGACTGGTTTTCGTGGAGAATCCGCCCAAGCCCACCTTCTGGATACTGAATAACCAACTGAATACCAACCTGAGCGGATATGCGCTGCAGTGGTATTTTGATGGCAGCCCGATCAGCGGCGCCAATACCATGGTTTGTCCCGTAACAGCAACCGGAAATTACTTTCTGACGGCCACAGGGGTGTTTGGCTGTATGAGCTCCTCGGATACAGTCTGGGTTGTTCTTGATAACAGTGGCACAGCGGAGATCGATCATCAGCTGAAAGCCCGCGTGTACCCCAATCCCGGAAGCGGAGTATATTACCTTGAGTTTGATGCCTCAGCAGGGATGAATATCTGCCTGAGCGTTGAAGATCTTTCGGGAAGGGCAGTTTATGGGGTCGACAGAGCTTTATATTCGGGAAATACGAATCTAAAAATGGATCTTGGAGAGCTGGTCCCCGGTGTTTATATCCTGAAACTTGAAGCTGAAGGTGTCATGTACAGCCTGAAGCTGATGAAGCTCTGATCGCTGACAATCAGATCTCGATGATCTTATTCCGTATGGCGAATTTGATCAGATCCACAGTTGAATCCAACTCCAGCTTCTGCATGATGTGATTCTTGTGTGATTCAACCGTGCGGATGGAAATGAAGAGTTTGTCGGCAATTTCCTGGTTCGACATCCCGCCTGCAAAGAGTTTCAGAA
Organism: uncultured Bacteroidota bacterium; assembly: GCA_937934705.1. Taxonomy (GTDB): domain Bacteria; phylum Bacteroidota; class Bacteroidia; order Bacteroidales; family CAIWKO01; genus CALGYY01. The sequence continues at coordinate 14,282 of CALGYY010000218.1, read as the reverse complement.
TTTCCAGTTCCCTTGAAGTGAGTTTATCTTCATTGGGTCCGCTTTCCTTTTCATCACTTTTGGCTTTTTTGATATAGCTCTTCAGGATAATATTGGACACGCTTTCACTGAAATACTCTTCTCCCGCATGAATGGCGTGGATGGCCTCCAGTATCTCACGCCTTGTCGTATTCTTGGGCAGATACCCCTTGGCGCCTGCCTTGATGGCGTTGAAAATAAAGTCTTCACCTGTGTGCATTGAGAGAATAAGGACCTTAAGCACCGGATAGTCATCGCTGAGGGACTTGGTGACTTCAATACCGGAAATGTCCGGCAGCGAAATGTCCATGATGATAATATCGCAATCACGGCTTCTGAGGAGTTCCATGAGTTCACCTCCGGAAGCTGCTTCTCCCGCGATTTCAATACCGGGTGCGTCCATCAGCAAAGCTTTGATCCCGTCTCTGACGATCTGGTGGTCTTCCACCAATATGATCCTGATACTGTTCATGATGCGCTTTTTGATTACTTGTTTGCAGGGATTTGCACACTGACTACCGTCCCTTCTCCCGGAACCGAACGGATGTCAATCATGCCTTCCATCATGTTTACCCTTTCACGCATATTGTAAATCCCGTTACCCACAAACTTATGCGTTTTGTCAAATTTAAACCCTTTTCCGTTATCGGCCACTTCGAGGGAGATAAATTGCTCATTGCAAGATAATTTTACGTGAATCTCCGATGGGTTTGCGTGTTTTACTGAATTATTGATGGCCTCCTGGGCAATCCGGTAGAGGTACATGATCGTCTTGTTGCTCAGGGCTTCCGGCGGGTTTTCCACTTCAATGAAAACTTCAATGCCGGAATTCTCCGTAATCAAGGAACCCAGTTTTCTCAGGGCATTGGTGATCCCGAACTCCTGCAGGCCGCTGGGCATAAGGTCATTGGATATCCTCCGGATTTCGTCGATGGTTTTATCGAACATCGTCCTCAGGTCGCGGATCACGGATTTTGTTTTTGCATCTTCATGATCAATGGCACTTTCGAGCTTAAGTTTGATCGCCACCAGCATCTGCCCCAAACCGTCGTGCAGTTCGCGCGACAGTCTCTCCCGCTCGATCTCCTGTCCGTCGATCACCCACGAAAGTCGCTTCAGCCTCTCCTGCCTCAGTTCTTCTTCCACTTCCATCCTTCGCGTGATATCGCGGATGATGGAGGCCAGGATCATTTTATTGCCGTACTCTATTGCGCTCACCTGGATTTCCACGGGGAAAGCCCTGCCTCTTTTTTTCTGTGCGGTTGTTTCGTAAGTGTATGGACGTAAGGGTATTCTGAAAGGACTCTTCTTTTCCTGCTGGAAAATATCAGAAACCTTCATCGACATCAGTTCTTTCTCGCTGTATCCGGTCAGCTTGCACAAGGCCTGGTTCACCAGCAAGGGCTCCTCATCGTCGTGAAGCAAAATGCCGTCGAGTGTGGCATCATAGAAATGCTTCAGCCTTTCTTCCCTTTCCTTGAGATCGTCGGTGATCTGTCTGACGCGATCCGTCATGCTGTTGAATGCTGTGGTCAGGGAACCGATCTCGTCGCGCGCGACAACTTCCAGGCGGGTGTCGAACCTCCCGTTCCCAATGTCTTCTGCTGCTTTTTTAAGTCTGACAATAGGCCTGGTGATCTTGCGTGAAATGAAGTAGATAGACAGGAAAACAATCAGCGAAATAAAAACGGTCAGGAAGAGTATCTTGTTCCTCAGGTCCGTCACCGGAAGCATAGCCTCCCGGTAATCGATCTCCGCCATGATGACCCAGTTCAGCCCCGGAATATCCAGGGGAGAGTGGGAATTCAGCACATCAACGCCCCTGTAATCCGGAATGCGAAGGGTGCCCTGTCCGTCCTTCAGTGCATCCAGTACGGCCGGTGTTTCTACCCTGGTTTTCATCAGTGAGGAGTCAATAAAGCGGGATTGACTGCGCATCAACAATTCCGGACCTACAAGGTAGGATTCTCCCGATTGTCCCATCCCGTCCTCCGGGACATTCTCCAGCATGATCTCATCAATGGTTGACGGTGAGATCTGCAATGCGATGATGCCCAGGAATCCTGTATCAGACCCTCTGACCGGGCAGGCCATGAGCAAAGCCGGTGTCCCGCCGGCGTCAGCCAGGTAATCACTGAAATGAACGGCATTGCGAAGCCGGCATGAGTCAAGCAGCCGGGCAAGAGCCGGATGCCTGCTGAGGCTGTCATGCGTACAGCCTCCCGGCCTGTCTTTGATCCCTGCTGAGGCCATGTGTCCGTTGCTGTGTACCAGATACAATCTTTCCCATGCTTTGCTCTGATGAAGCCTGAACAGAATGCTGTTCAGCAGGTCTGTCCTTTCCTTGCCCTGATCTTTACTTTCAATACATTTATTTTCAAGGTGGCTGAGCATGGCACTCACTTCCTGCGACTGCTGGAGCAGCAGTATCTCATTGCTCCTTGCCTTAAAGAAGTACTCCATGTATTTCTTCTTGGCGGTCCTTACGCTGGTCAGATGGTCGTAGGTCCTGCTGAGGATGGCATCCCTGGATGTGTAATAGGAATAAATGCCGATGATGAGAATCGCTGCCAGTGATAGCAGCAGGAAATTCAGGATCAGTCTTTCGGTGATGGTAATGGACCGGCGCATAAGATGCGGTAAAATTAGTATTTTAGCCCGGAATATCTGTGATTCATTCCTGTGGAAAAGATGACCCTTATTGTTGCTGACAGCGGATCCACCAAGACGGATTGGGTCTGCATGAATGCTTCCGGGGAGGTGACCCGTTTGAAAACCCTTGGTCTCAATCCTTATTTTGCTTCTGCCGGGCAGATCAGATCAGTATTTCAGAATGAAGTACTGAGGCCGCTGAATGTTCAGTCTCCGTTTAAGGTGTTTTTTTATGGCGCAGGGTGCGGCAGCAGGGAGAACTGTTCACGTGTTTCCGATGTGTTTTCTGATTGCGGTGCATCATCCGGTTTTGCGGGCACCGACCTGCTGGGCGCTGCACGTTCCCTGATACAGGAGGGAGAAGGTCTGGCCGGCATCCTGGGGACAGGTGCAAATGCAGGGATTTACAGAGGAGGGAGGATCATTCAATCCGCACCTTCAACTGGTTTTATTCTGGGTGATGAAGGAAGTGCCACCTGGTTCGGCAAACGCATCATTACGTCCTGGCTCAGAAAACAATGGCCGAGTGAACTTCATGATGCCTTTGAAGATGAATTCCGGCCGGAGCGTGACGAGGTCATTCGCAAAATATACAAGGAGGCTTTTCCCAACCGTTACCTGGCGGGATTTGCTGTTTTTCTTGAGAAACGACTGAAGGATGAATGGGTCATCAGGACGGCCAGGGAAGGTCTTGATCTCTTTCTTCAGAATTATATTCTGATACTGAAGCCGGCTGAAGGAAGCCGGCTGGTGATGGCTGGAAGTGTTGCGGTTGCCTTCCGGAATCTGCTGGAAGAACTGTGTGTAAGAACAGATTTGATCCTGAGTGCATGCTCAGCTTCTGTTGCAGACGGACTCCTGAAATTTCACCTGGATCACCCGGAGCTTCACTCCTGAAAGGGCTTTTCTCTCAGCCGGTAGACCCTGATACTCCCTTTTTCCATGATCATTTCATCAAGCCAGGGTTTGACAGAGGTATCCTCTTCTAATACCCGGCTGTCGGAGTAGAGATAATCTGCCCCCTGCAGAATCAGTTCTTCCATGGTGATGCCACGCAGGCTGTCGTTGTCGAATGACCAGCCTTTTTTGTGGATATAATAGAAAAAGATACAGGTGGACTCATCATTACCGCCGATCACGAGAGCATCATCGGGCACCGCGTTTTGCAGATCCTGTTTGTAAGTGAGAAGGTCCGGATTGAATCCCGGGGCATCGGTATCCCAGCGGTGGTGCATGCGGAGCCATGCAGTGACGGGCATGAGCAGCACGAGAAAGAGAACCAAAAGTCTGAAAAAACGTTGGCCTGAAGATAACCACTGTGAGGCCCCATAGGCCACCAGTATAAAGAGCAGCGGGAGAAAGGGAAAAAGGTAGTAATCGTGGATGCTTCCGATCATGTTGAGTTCATAGAAGAAATAGGCCAGAAGTCCGGCACCGCAGAGTGCCAGCGCGGCAAATGATGGGCGCCTCCAGGCTTTATTCATGAAAATATAAACGATGCCTGCCAGAAAGAGGGGCAATGATGCATAGTTGAGCAGGCTTTCAGGGAGTACGGAAACGAGATTCTGCCAGGCATACAGCATCCATTTTGACATGGGAACGGGATGATTGAACATGCCGAGAATGACTCCGTTGCCTGACCATTCGTGCAGGGTTGCCCCCGTCCAGGCGATGGGCAGGAGGGCGAACAGGAGGATGAACACGGAACCTTTCAGCATCCTTCCATCCAGTGGCTTACGGAAAAGGCCGGTCAGGAAAAGAGCGGCCGGTGCTGCGAAGTAGATCCCGAAAGGCAGTTTGCAAAGTGCAGCCAGAGAAAGAAAGACCCCGCTGCCTAAAAGATGCATGATGCGGTGCTGCGTCTTCCACATAAAAAAGAAAGCCAGGCCAAAGATGCCAAAACACAGCGCGAGCAGATCAGGGAGCGGGTTGATGGTGAAATAAAAGAAAGAGGGTGAAAAGTTGAACGCCCATGCCGCGATCAGTGCTGCCCTTTCATCGCGTATAAGCTGTTTCACCAACAGGTACATACCCAATACGGCCAGAAGTCCGATCAGCCACATCACCAGCCGTGTAAGCAAAATACTGCGTCCGAAGATCTTGTACAGCCCGGCGACGGACCACTGAAGCAGGGGGAATTCCATGCGGAAGATGCCATCGCCTGCGCCCCTTTCATTTTTTCTCGGGTTCAGAATATTGAAATCCTCTTCATAAAAGTTGTCGATATTGTTCTGCGTATAGGTCTGCCGCCAGACATGGATGCTGACGAGGTCTTTACCCATGTGTGGCCAGTGCATGGCCAGGCTGATCAGGGGGATACTGATCAGCAGGATCAACCGGAGCCGGGAAGTGAGCAGGATGTTCAATGGCAGAATTTGACGGTAAAAGTAAGAAGGCTGCACCAGATATGATGCAGCCTTCTCCAAAAACCGTCACGATCAAAGCGCCCCTTCGTCGTAGGCCTTTTCTCCATGTATATGAATATCAAGTCCTTCCGGCTCTTTGTGCTGTGGCACCCTGACCGGTGTAATAAAATTGATCAGGATCAGCATGATATAAGTAAAGATGAAAGCGTAAGCGGCCGCGCCAAAGGCCACGACGAGCTGCTTAAGAAAGAATGACCATTCGCCGTAGGCGAGACCTTCGGTTGTGACCGCTGAATTGATGGTTGAGGTCGCGAAAACCCCCAGCAGAATGGTGCCAATGAAGCCTCCGACGCCGTGTACACCCCACACATCCAGAGCATCGTCCCATTTCATTTTATTTTTGAGCTGTACCGCAAGGTAGCAAATGGCGCCTGCAGCGATCCCGATGATGGCTGCTGCCCAGAGCGGAACGAAGCCGGCGCAGGGCGTAATCGTGGCCAGACCGGCGATGGAACCCGTGAGCAGGCCGATAAGTTTGGGTTTTTTGACATGCATCCACTCAATGATGACCCAGGTCACAGTGGCAAATGATGCGGCCACATCAGTGTTCAGAAAGGCCGTTGCGGTAACGGTATCTACGGCGACTTCGCTGCCGGCATTGAATCCGTACCAGCCGAACCACAGCAGTCCGCTGCCGATGGCCACCAGGGGAATGCTGTTAGGGGTGGAGTTTTTGTCGACACGCGCGCCCACGTAGAAAACGGAGGCGAGTGCAGCAAACCCTGCCGTGATATGCACCACGATACCTCCAGCGAAATCAAGGATACCCCACTGTGCAAGCAGTCCGCCACCCCAGATCATATGGACAAAGGGATAGTAAACGAGGATCTGCCAGACGGTCAGAAATAGCAGGTATGCCTTGAAGTTGACGCGATTCACGAAAGCTCCGGTGATCAGGGCAGGGGTGATGATCGCGAACATCATCTGATAGGCGATGAAAACGATTTCGGGAATCTTTCCGTTGGAGTAGAGAGAATCCGGAGCCACACCCATAAGAAAGGCTTTGTCGAAATTTCCCAGGAAACCGCCTTCACCTCCGCTGAAGCAAAGTGAATATCCGAAGGCGAACCAGAGAACTGTGGTCCAGCCGAGTGACACGAAACTCTGGATCATAATACCAAGGATGTTTCTCTTGGTTGCCAGACCACCGTAAAAGAATGCCAGCCCCGGTGTCATCAGCATCACCAGACTTGCACAAAGCAGCATGAAACCGGTTGACCCGGGTTCCAGTGCACCTGAAATCTGAAGTAACATAAAATTTCTCCTATATTAAGTTATAATGTGATTCCGAATACAAGATGGATGTTGTGTTTCTGAGGATTCATGAAAACCGAGGCCTGGCAGGGCAGGGAGAACTTGTCAGTGATCCTGATCTCTTTCCGTGCTGTTAATCCCAGGTTGATCACTCCGAGGGTGTTGCCGTACATGCCTTCCATCGGCGTGAAGCCCACCACAAGGCTGAAATTGCGTATGGTGTAGCCGAGTTCAATGTATGTGGAGTATTGATTTTTATACGTGATTGTCGTATCCATACTCACAGTATCGATCAGCATTTCGTCCTGCTTCTTATCAGCGCCGTAAACAATCGTTCCTGCAAGAACATGAAGGGGGAATTTTTCCGGACCGTCGTAGGCCAGCTGGACTTCGAACTGATGCCCCGTGCTTTCGTTATCATACACGAAGTAGCGGTTGTTGCCCAGACCTTCGTTCATCACGAAATAATCATTGATGGTAAGGGAAGCTCCTTTGTAGGCGTATGCAAGAAAGAGATCTGCCTCTGCGTAATTTCCGCTGAAATCGTAAGAGCCCCAGGCACCTGCTTTCAAACCGAAGGGAGCCTCATAATAAATAGTAGGCTGGATGTTGGGATTCTTGCTCAGGCAGGTCCCCCTCCAGTAATAACGCGACATCAGGTCGGCGCCAATATTGAATACTTTTTTCTTAACCGGTTCCTGGCTGAAGAGGAGTGAGGAGGTCATCAGCAGTAATACCAGGCTGATCATGCTGCGGTACAAAATTCTCATATGCGTCAGGTTTTGATTTTGACGCAAAATTATTCCCGGCTTTCCGGGTGGTCAATTCGTTGTTTTCGGAAAATGTGTAGGCAGCCTGCTGAATTTCAGAAGGCACATGATTCAGCAATTCCCTATGAACAAATGCTGAAGAAGATCAGTGAAACACCCAAAGATTCCCTTGCTATTGCGCAGGGATTTTCAGACCTTTCAGAAAATCTTTCACTGCTTTCCAGTATTCGAGATTCTCGGGTACGTCTTCCCAAAGGGCCATAGAGCCGTGTTCTCCCTTTCCTGTGGGACGGTAGTGTGTTACTGTAGCGGGGCCGATCGCATCAATGATTCCCATGAGTTCCTGATTCAGTTCATCCCTGCTTGAGGTGATAAAAACAGGTTTCCCGATATCCCTGATATGGTTTTTCAGTATCATACTGTCCTGCCGGAAGTATTCTCCCGGACTAAAGGCCATAATGGCGAAAACCTCTTTTTTCTGTTTTCCGGTTTTCAACGCCAGGGAAGCAGAATAGGAGCTGCCCCACAGGATCACGGGGAGGCCATATTTTTTATCCACATAAGCCACCGCTGACTCAATATCCTGCTCAGCATCCAGAAAGCCTGTCGGCAGATCTTTCTGAATGGCGGCATTAAAGGTTTCATTTTCATACCCGCTGGTGCTGCCCCCTGATCGCTGGTCAATCGCGAGACAGTTATAGCCGATCTTGTAGAGTTCCGGCGCTATTTTGCGGTATTCCGATTTGTTGAATTCAGCCATGTGACACAGCACGATGAAGCAATCCTTGTTGCTTTCACGATAATACAATTCGGCTGTTACCGGCAGGCCGTCAGCAGAAGGAAATTCGATTTCAACCGGTACCCTGACTGTTGTTTGGGTGGTGTCGGTGTTTTTGATCTCCGGCTGACTGCCTGATTGACAGGAGCAGATCAGCAGTGCCGCAAGGGCCGGCAGGAGGGGGAGCAGATGAAATTTATTCATGGTGGTTAAGGTTTCAGAATTTCAGGATCTTATTTTGCCATGTGTATTCTCTGTGCGTGATTTTCAGTAAATATAAGCCTTCCGTTAGAGACCCCAGATTAAGGCTCAGCTCTGAATCAGCATCAATATGCCTGGTTTCCGTCATGACACACCTTCCTGCGATGTCAAATAATTGAAGGGTGATCTTTCCATTTATACCTCCGGTGCCGATCACAAGGAGCCCTCCGGTTGGATTCGGATGCAGGCTGATGATGGTACCCGCTTCTTCCACCCCGACCGCAACAAGATAAAGAGTATCGGTGTGGGTTGCGGTTCCGCAGGCATTTCCGGCGGTCAGGTTCACATAATAGGTGCCGTTGGCTGTATAGGTATGCGAGGGCGTTTGAAGGGAAGAGGCGTATCCGTCACCGAAATCCCAGTTCCAGGTCACGGCATCCTGGCTTAAGTCAATAAAATCATAGGTGCTCAGGAAAACAGACCAGGTGAAATCTGCCTGGGGCGGGTTGCTGTGCACAAAAACCGGTGCTGCGGTGCGCGGACTTTTGCAACTGGATCCCAGTATTTCCCATTCATAGAAGTAGTAATAATAATTCGGATTGTTGTAAGAGTTTCCCGTAATACTGATTACACCGGGAATGGTGTACGGATAAGAGGCGCCTGCGATATTCCTGTAGAGCCGGTTGGTGGGACCGGCGACCAGACGGTAGGCGTTTCCTGTACTGACAGGGAAGTTCAGCACCACCCGGCTCTCGCCTGCAGGTATAGAAACCAGAGTGTCGTAAAGCAAAACGCCGGATGCGTTGCGGAGTTCAATCGTTCTGTCCTGCGTCACAGAGGCATATACAAGGACTGATTTGAGCGTGAAGTCAGTAAGGGCGTTAAAGATCATGTAGTGGCTGGTGCCTCCGGTGTAATAGCCCCCTGAACCGAGCGCACTGTCTGAAGGGAGGGTAAAGTACAGATCTTCCGTTTGATCTTCAGCGTAATATGTCGTTGTGGTGCTGATGCCGGGCGTTACAAAAGTATTCCCTGTCCCCAGAAGGTTCCCCCCCACAGGCTGGTCGTACCAGTAAATGTCACCGTTTCCGCTGGCATTCAGACTTGTACTTCCTGAGACACAGATCATCCCTGTGTCGGTTACAGGAGCCTCAGGCATATTGATCTCAATATATTGAATGCGTGTGTAAAGGTCGCTGCCATAAATATTGGAGGCGGTAAGACTTACGGTATATATGCCGTTCTGTGTGTAGGTGTGCAGAGGATTCTGCAGGCCGGAAGTCTGGCCATCTCCAAAATCCCATAACCATGAGGCAGGCGTGTTCAGTGAGAGGTCGCTGAACTGAACCTCTCCCTGGCAGGTGTAGAGCGGATTTGCGTTGAAATTGGCATTTGGCGGGCTGTTGGGAGTTGTGCATGCCCATTCGATCTCGTAACCGCTGCCGGTCACCCCTCCGTCACTAAAGAAAGTGATGGTAAATGTGCTGCCGGTGGTCTGAAGGGTGGGTGGCGGAGTATGTCCCGGAGTATTGCAGTATGTTCCGATCAGTGGCGAAGCCGTTGAGGGACCATCATAAATACTCAGATAATCATAATTGCATAATGATCCGCTACCGGCCTCCACATCAAAATCATGAAAGATCAGCTGAATGCTTGTGGCTCCGGGTGCGGAGACATAGGCGGTGTCTGCTGAATTGTTCAGATAGCTGGAGGTGCCGCCGTGGTCAAAAAGAACACCGTTGCAGGCGCTGAAACTAACCTCCTGTCCGGAAATCATGTTGAATGAGCAGATCTGTTCAATGTTTACATGGGTGGAATAAGTGCTGCTTCCAGAGCTTCCGGTCACCGTGAGGGTGATGGTTTTCTGTCCCGCCGTGGTATAATGAAAGGTGTGTGGTCCTGCAGTGGTGGCGGTTGCGGGGACTGCTCCTGTACCGAAATCCCAGAGATAGGAAGCAATGCTTCCTGTTGAAGTGCTGGTGACTGTCAGGTTTTCACCCACGCATAGTCCTCCGTGAGCCAGATCAAAGTCAGCTTTCACACAGTCAGGATCAACAGGGATGTAGGCGATATATGGCTGGAAATTATGTTTGGAGATGGTTAAAATCGCGACGCTGCCGCCGAAAGGTGGAAATGTAAGCATTCCGGAACCGCTGCTGAGAGTAGTTTCCGCGATCAGTTCTCCGTCAACCACCAGGGTGGCCAGGCCGTCGGAAAGGCTGGAGGAATAAACGTAGAAAACGCTGTCGGCGCAGTGCAGGGAATCGCTGTGGGTGGCAGTCACTGCCGAAGGCTGACCAGTCCACATTCGCATCGCCGGGTCGCCGAAATAGTGAAACAGTTCATGGGTGTAGTCATCGTCGCCCCAGGTCTGTATCATCCGGATGAGTCCCTGGTTCATCACATCTCCCATCGTATAGATTGGTGCGTGAGGCGATGGTGAGCCCGATGGATAGTCTCCGTTACCGGTGAAATTCGGTATCAGTCCGGGATTGGCCCAGATGGCATCAAACATTCCGATCACGAGGCCATCGTTGTAACCGCTGTAACTGTAGTAAGCAGCACCGAAAACCCCGACAGCCCCGCCATTGTTGTACCTCAGGAATTTCTCCGAGAAACATTCCGTGAGCTGGTATTCACCGGTGTGACAGTTAATACTGAACACAACAGGTGTCCGGTTACCATTGTTAAGCATATTGATGTCGCTGGTCACGAACTGTGGCGTGGCCCAGCCGCTGCCCCCGACATAACCATGGTCGCGGTGAAGGACGAAAAGCCTGCCCGATGCACTGTTGATCTCATCGCGGATATCGTATTTGTCGCCATCCCATGCGAAGGTTGGTTTGCGCAGGTTCGCGGGTACCGGCTCGCCGGCTGCATAGTAACCATCGTTCCAGTATAGCGGGGTGATGTCGCTGTCGGTCTTGTAAACCCTGTTGATGCTGAAACCATGCTGGTTCACCAGGTAAGTACGGATGTCTTCCGAAGTGAGCGAAAAGCGACGGTCTTCATAACTGTTGGAGTCATCGTCCTGGAACTGTGCGCAGTTCAGACCGGAAGTGTAAAAGGCTGCTGTTGATGGCGGGTTTCTTTCGTAGTTGATAATTTTTCTGACCACATTCATGGCTTCGGTGGCTGACGAGACGGAGATCCTTCCGAAAGCCATATCCGCCACGTAATCTGAACCTCCGTCCATACATGCATAGTAAAGGTCAGTGGCGAAATCATCCCCGTAGGACGGATCCTGATGGATTTCTCCCGGAACCAGATTATGATCGCCGAGGATCACGAAATAATCGGGTTTGGGATTCCAGTTCTGATACCTTTGCTGGATGGCCTGTTTTACCGTAGCAGAGGTCCAGGATGAAGCCGATACGATCTCGCAACTGTAACCAAGCTGGGCTTTCCATTGCGCCAGCGAATCTGCAGCTGCCAGGTAATTGTCGTGCGTCACGATGATGTAGTCCACGGCCGGACCGCTGACTGCTTTGCTTGCGGTTTTTGAGGACAGCTCCTTTTTCAGACTGGCATTGTTCAGCACAAAATTGGGCAATTGCTCAAGGAATCTTGCCGAAAAGTGATCTTCTCTGATGAAGCTTTCTGCGGGGGTGAATACCACTTCGTACTGCAAATCCGGGTATACATACAAGGTTCTGGCCGAGGGCATGTAGCGGACCGGGCACACTTCAATGATGGCCATCTCAAGTCCTTTCACCAGAATGCTTCCTGATATTCGCACGCTTTGTTCCGGATAAAGCTGGTTCCCTGAATAAAAGGCCTCATCAATTTCAAATTCAGGCTCTGGGTCTCCTTCCCGGTCCGTAGCCATGCGGAGTGCCGGATATACCAGCCAGGGGCTGAGATTCATAACGGCCCCTTCTTTGACCCGGATCTCGGCCCTGCTTCCTTCGGGAATAAGGACCAGATCATAGTGAACCGGTAAGGCCGGTTTTCCGGTGTTTTTCAGGTAAGTGAAGTCCCGGATGTGGAGATATTGGTAAGGGGTTCCCTTTTCAGTTTTTGTTGCATATTCCATTCCGTTGAAGCGGTATGAAACGCTTATCCCTTGCGTTCCCCTGTCGTCAACACTGCGAGTCACTGCATTATCCGCCGTTTGCTGTGAAGGCCGGAAACTGATGGTGTTTCCTTGTGCATTGACGATATGGCTGAGACTCAGAAAAAGAAGAACGAATACAAAGTATTTCATATGAAATAAGTTAATGAATGATCAGAATTTTTGTGATGCTGATATTTCCTTCTCCATGAAGTTGCAGCGTGTATAGCCCGTCCGGAACCTTGTGCACCGGGATGTTCAGTTCGGCTGAAGTATTCCAGATGCCGCTCATCATTTGCCGGCCGGTGCAGTCTGACAGTATCCAGCGGTATTCACCGGTCATGTCTGCACCGGGTGACAATTTAAGCTCATCGCCGGCAGGTTGTGGATAAACTAAGGGTTCTCCCGGATCCGGGTTGCTGATCCCGCTGACGCCGTAAAAAAAATCGTGGTCATAGCTGATGCCTTCATAAATGACCCTGAGTTTCCATTGTCCGGTCATAGCTGCCATACCGGGAGCCATCCAGTAGTAGAGGTAGGCCGAAGTATAAAAGGGCCAGTTGCTTTCCCAGCTCCATTCATCCCATAAACTGCTGTTCGGCCTGTACACCTGAAATCTGACCAGGTCGCCGGGAAAGAGGTTTTTAAAATACGCGGCCAGGTAGACGGTATCTCCCGCGTTGAAATGATCACTCCGGTTGGGAAATTCGGTTTCCGGACAGGGTGGGAACCATGGCGGACTGTGGTGGGTGGCGACCAGATTTATAGCCTGATGACGGTATTCTTCCTGGCTTTGCCACCAGCTGATGCCGTTCAGGTAGTTGCAGGTCCCGTAAAAAGGGTCGATGAGGTGACCAAACTGGTCGTAAACTTCAAAATGGAGATGGGGACCTGTTGAACTGCCCGAGCTGCCCATGATACCGAGGTATTCCCCGGCTGAAACGGTCTGACCTACGCCCTTGGCCGTCAGAGAGCCGTTTTTCAGGTGGCCGTACCAGGCTTCTGAACCATCGGAATGTTCAATATAGATGGCATTCCACGTGGCCGTACTCATACTGCAGTTACGGTCGTAATGCCCGTCTTCCTTATAAAGAATGACACCGTCGGCGGCAGCGACGACTTCCACTTCGTCGAATTCCATTTTAAACCAGCCAAAAGGCCAGGAATAGAAGTCGGTTCCCTGGTGGTTGTAACCGCCCGGAAGATCGTAACTCAGGTTTCCGCAGCTGTAGTCAAGTACCTGTCCGCTGGCCGGGTTCTGATCCACATATCCCGATATGCTGCAGAAGCCCGGGTCGGTCAGTCCGGAGGCCTGCCTGAGCGGTGTGATAAAAAGCGGAGATTTTGTGCCCGTGGAGGGCTTTTGTCTCAGGCCTGCAATGAGCAGGGAATCCTTAACAGCATCCAGCCGCTGCCTGATCCACATCCGTCGTTCTGCGGAAAGAGGTTCACCGTTTTCGAACGAATAAGCCCCGAAAACTCCCTGTTCCGAACGCATCGGCAGTCCGGCTTTTTCGTTTTGGGCGATTAACGGAACAAAGAACAGGATCAGGCTGACACTGAGGCAGACAGTATGGATGGTTTTCATAGGGCAGGATAACATCAGTCGGGAGGACACTTATACAAATGTATAAAAAACTTCTGTTCCACTGCAAGTCCGAAGGTATAAAGAAATGCTTAATGCTTGCCGTGGAGTTCATCCGCATATCAGCCTCCATTGTTTTATCTTTGTTCCAAACTTGTCATCCATGAGGATCAATCTTTTGCTTATGGCCATTCTTCTGTCTATGGCTGCCTGTTCGCGGAAGGAAGAGGCGGCCCTCCTGGTGATCAATGCGCGGGTCTGTACTATCGACAGCGCTTTTACCACTGCCGAAGCTTTTGCGGTTAAAGAAGGCCGTTTCATCGCGGTGGGAAGCAATGAAGAGATTCTGAACGCATACCGTTCCGACAGTATTGTGGATGCCGGCGGAGCTTTTATCTATCCGGGTTTTATCGATGCCCATTGTCACTTCAGTCATTACGGACTGAGCCTGATGAACGCGGATCTGCGCGGTACCCGTTCGTTCGGTGAGGTGCTCAGCCGCCTGCAAAGTCACGACAGCACCCATCATCCTGAGATGATCCGG
>CALGYY010000217.1 GCA_937934705.1 uncultured Bacteroidota bacterium | reverse complement strand
GGGGTGGCTGACGCGGGAGTGATCTGGGGCGTCATCCCCGGAGTGGCCGGAGCCGGCGTTTCCTGGGAAGGACACCTGTTTGGCGCCATCGCCGGACTGGGACTGGCCTTCCTTTTCAAACCCGTGCCCACCAGCACAAAGAACCTGACCATCAATACACCGATTGAGTAAACATCAGGGCTGGTCCCTGAGCAGAAGCTGCTCAAAACCCGGGCTGATCCAGGTTTCCATGCCCTTGTCCGTGGAGTAAATGCAATAGACCTCCAGACCCGCACCCTGGTTCTTCTGCAGAAAGTCACGCGTCCGCTCAAGTCCCATCACCATAAAGGCAGTGGCATATATGTCCGCTGTCATACAATCGCCGGCAATAACAGAAACACTCAGCATGTTGTGTTTAACCGGGTATCCTGTGGAGGGATCAATCGTGTGAGAATAGCGGACCCCGCCTTCCTCGTAATACTTCCTGTACGAGCCTGAGGTGGCCAGCGAACGATCGGCCAGATGAAGTTTCGCCTGCAATTCCCGCTCAGAATACATATCTTCCGTGGGCTTCTCGATGGCCACTACCCAGTGCTGACCGTCGGGCTTTTTCCCCTTGCCCTTGACTTCACCCCCGATATCAATCAGGTAAATGCTGATTCCCCGCTTCTCCAGAAAACCGGCCAGCAGGTCAACCGAATAGCCCTGGGCCACCGCGTTGAAGTCGATCATGATCCGCGGGTCTTCCTTGATCAGCCGGCCGTTCTCCAGCCTGACCTTCTGATAACCTGTCAACGGTAATAAACTGTCGATCATTGCAGGTGTCACATTTTCCCTGTTTTTGAAACCGAAACCCCAGGCGTTGACCACCTGGCCGACCGTGATGTCAAATGCCCCGCCGGTGATTTCCGACGCCTTCTGTGAGGCCTCAAAGATCTCTGTAAACATGGAATCTGCAACGACAACACTGTCGTTGCGGTTGAAAGCAGAAATGATGCTTTTCGGCTCATATATGGATGCACAAAGATTAAAGGCGTCCAGCAGGGAATCTATCGCCGGCTGACTGACCAGCGTATCCGCTGCAAAATAGGTCACTGCATAATATGTCCCCTGGGCTTCACCCTCGAATTTTATCTTCTTCAGTTCGCTTCTGTCCTGCGTCTGAGAACATGCTGCCGTGATCATGCCCAGAAGAAGCCACAAATACTGTTTCATATTTCGTATTTTTGCCGTAAAAATAAAGATATTTTCCAGGCTTTACCTCCAGTCTTCATCTGCCCCCTTCATGAAATTCAAAGGCCCCGGCATGAACACACAAAAGAAATTCAGCATCAGCACCGATTGGCGGCTGTTCTGGTTCTATCTCGGAATGTTGTTACTCATCGGAGCGCTGATCTTTCTCGTGGAAGGAATGATACTGATTGAAGATGTGATGTGCCAAGGGAGAACACCGGGGGACGGGTGAGGGGTGATGAAGTGAGAAAGTGAGAAAGTGATGGAGTGATGAAGTGATGGAGTGATGGAGTGATGAAAGTGAGTGGGACTCCGATACGCCGACACGCCGATACTCCGGGACCGGGTGACCGAGTAACCGAGTAACCGAGTAACCGGGTGACCGGGTGACCAGGTGACAAAGTGACAAAGTGACGGGGGACGGGTGATGAAAGTGAGGAAGTGAGGAAGTGAGAAAGTGACGGGGGCAGTGCAACTGTCTAATATCCAATATCAAATATCATAATATCATTCACCTAACCCCGATACTCCGATACTCCGACACCCCGATACTCTGAATCAATCAGACAACCATTGTAATAATATCCAATATCCTAATATCCAATATCTTAATATCCCTAACCCTAATCCCTCCAACCCCATGAACCTCCTTGCTGTCATCTGGGACGTTTCCCCCGAGCTCTTTCCTTCATCATCTTTCGCTTTCAGATGGTACGGGCTCTTGTTCGCCCTGGGTTTCTTCTTTGCCTATGCGCTGATGTATCATATTTTCAAAAAGGAGAACATCCGCATTCGCATTCTGGATCTGCTGACTTTCTGGATGTTTATCGCAACGCTGATCGGGGCACGGCTGGGACATGTCTTCTTCTATGAATGGTCCTACTACAAGGATCACATCGGTGAGATCTTTATGGTATGGGAAGGCGGTCTTGCGAGCCATGGCGCGGCCGTGGCCATCATCATCATGCTCCTCTTCTTCGCGAGACATTTTAAACTGAACCTGCTGTGGCTCTTCGACCGTCTGGCCATAGTGATACCTGTCGTGGCAGCTTTCGTGCGACTGGGGAACCTGATGAATTCTGAGATTTATGGTGTAGTTACCGATCTGCCCTGGGGATTTGTTTTTGTGAATGACAAGAATGCCGGAGATTTGCCGCGACACCCGACCCAGCTTTACGAAGCCCTCTCGTATCTCCTGATTACGCTGGTGCTTTATCTTGTGTGGAGGAAGAAGAAATCCGTGGTTCCACGGGGACTGTCAGCCGGAATTCTTGTGGTGATGCTCTTTACTGCCCGATTCCTGATCGAATTCGTAAAAACCGAGCAGGTGAGTTTTGAAAAGGAGATGTCACTTTTTATGGGACAGTGGCTGAGTATACCCTTTGTTCTTTTCGGAGCATTCCTGATCTTCTGGTCCTTAAGGAAAAAACCGGGCCTCGAAAAATAAGAAAGCCGTCCGGGGCGGACGGCTTTCAATCATCAATAATTACGGGCTTTATTTGGCTACATCATTGGTCTTGGTGGCCTTGACGTTGGCAGGTTTGACTTTTACGAGCTTCGACCCGTCGCCCTTGCCTGATGAAGCTGCGTTGGTGGGATCATCCTTGCTTCCGGTGGGATCAGCATTGCTTCCTTCGTCCTTGCCGGATTTGCCCCTTTCTGCAGAAGTCATTTCGATCACAAAAACGGTCTTTTGTCCGATGCCCTCGGTGTATTTCTTGAAACCGGGAGCTGTGACTTCAATGACTTTAACTTCAGGGGGCAGCGACATGGTGAAATGGCCGCTGGCATCAGTTTTCACAAAAATAGACGGATCGTTTTTGGCAGTGATCTTTGCGCCGTAAATGGGACGTCCGTCTTCTTTTGCATAGACTTTTCCTGAAATGACATTCTGTCCGAAAGCCGCACTGAGGCTGAACAGAAGGGCGATGGCGAAAATTGCGATGGTTTTCATTGTATTCGGTTTTTAAGGTGAATGATCAGATTTTTGCGGACCGGCCATTGTCAAGCACTGTGCCAAATGGTCAACCATAAGTAATACAGCATTTTAACGATCATCGTCGCCTGCTTGCCTTCTCCATCACCCGAAAAAACCCGTCTATTTCCCTGCAGCAATCAGAATCTCAAGGATCTTAAGCGCGGCTTCGGGGATCTTCGTTCCGGGACCAAAAATGGCCACCGCACCGGAGTCGTAAAGGAACTGGTAGTCCTGCGGAGGGATTACGCCTCCGACGATCACCATAATATCTTCACGCCCCAGTTTCTTCAGCTCTTCGATCACCTGGGGAACCAGGGTTTTGTGCCCTGCGGCCAGACTGGATACCCCCAGAACGTGCACATCATTCTCAACCGCCTGCTTCGCGGCTTCTGCCGGTGTCTGGAACAGCGGTCCGATGTCCACATCGAAGCCGATATCGGCATAGCCCGTGGCCACCACCTTGGCTCCGCGGTCGTGACCGTCCTGTCCCATTTTTGCAATCATGATACGGGGACGCCGCCCTTCCATGGCAGCAAATTCGTCAGCAAGACTGACAGCCTTTTTAAAACTTTCGTCGTTCATGGATTCAGATGAATATACTCCGGAAATGGAGCGGATCACCGCTTTGTATCTGCCGAAAACCTCTTCACAGGCCAGGGAGATCTCTCCGAGGCTGGCCCGTTTGCGCGCCGCGTCAACGGATAATTCCAAAAGGTTCCCCTCTCCGCTGCGGCAGGCATCAGTAATGGCCTGAAGCGCCTTTTTCACTTCCTCAGGATTCCGTTCACGGCGGAGCTGCTCAAGTCTTTTGATCTGTGATTCCCTCACCGCCGTATTATCAACCTCAAGGGTCTCGATCGGCTCTTCCTTGTCGAGACGGTATTTATTCACCCCTACAATGGTCTCTTTTCCGCTGTCGATCCGCGCCTGTTTGCGGGCCGCGGCTTCTTCTATCCTCATTTTCGGAATGCCGGTTTCAATGGCCTTGGCCATACCCCCGAGCGCTTCCACTTCCTGAATGAGTTTCCAGGCTTTTTGCGCCAGGGTGTGCGTAAGATGTTCCACATAATAGGAGCCGGCCCAGGGATCCACCGCCTTGCAGATATTGGTCTCCTCCTGCAGATAGATCTGGGTGTTACGCGCGATGCGGGCCGAGAAGTCCGTCGGCAAGGCGATGGCCTCATCCAGTGCGTTTGTATGCAGCGACTGGGTGTGACCCAGTGCCGCAGCCAGGGCTTCAACACAGGTACGTGTCACATTATTGAAGGGATCCTGCTCGGTGAGGCTCCAGCCCGAAGTCTGGCAGTGCGTTCTGAGGGCAAGCGATTTCGGATTCTGCGGCTTGAACTGTTTCACGATCTTGGCCCACAGCAGTCGCGCTGCCCGCAGCTTCGCAATCTCCATAAAATGATTCATCCCCACGCCGAAGAAAAATGACAGTCGGGGTGCAAAAGCATCAATGTCAAGTCCGGCCTCAACACCCTTCCTCAGATATTCCAGGCCGTCGGCCAGGGTATAGGCCAGCTCGATGTCAGCCGTGGCACCGGCCTCCTGCATGTGGTATCCGCTGATCGAAATACTGTTGAATTTCGGCATCTTCCGGCTGGTAAAACCGAAAATATCGGCAATGATACGCATGGAGGGCAGGGGAGGATAAATGTAAGTGTTGCGCACCATGAATTCCTTGAGAATGTCGTTCTGTATCGTCCCGCTCAGCTGGTCCATGCTCACGCCCTGCTCTTCGGCAGCCACAATGTAAAAGGCCAGCACAGGCAGAACAGCGCCGTTCATGGTCATCGACACCGACATTTTATCCAGCGGGATGCCGTCGAAAAGCACTTTCATGTCAAGAATGGAATCGATGGCCACACCGGCCTTGCCCACATCGCCGAGTACACGTTCGTGGTCTGAATCATAGCCACGGTGTGTGGCCAGGTCAAAGGCTACAGAAAGCCCTTTCTGTCCTGCCGCCAGGTTGCGGCGGTAAAAGGCATTGGATTCTTCGGCGGTTGAGAAGCCCGCGTACTGCCGTATCGTCCAGGGCTGCATCACATACATGGTGGAGTAGGGGCCGCGCAGAAAAGGCGGCAAACCGGCTGCATATTGCAGGTGTTCCATCCCCGCCAGATCCTCTTTTCCGAAGACCGCTTTCAGGTCAATCTGTTCCGGGGGTGTCCAGCAGGTGGTATTGCCCAGGTCCTTTTCCCACTTCTTGAAATCCTTCTTCTGAATACTGGGTTTGTATGATATTTTTTTGAAATCCGGTTTCATAGATCAGGAAATTTTTAGTTTTTGATGATAGGCTTTCAGTACTTCAAGCAGATTGGAACGCATGTGTATGAAGTCGTCGGCTCCGGCTGCCCTGAGCGCTTCCAGCAGGTCTTTGGGATAACCCGCGATCACATGGGTGGCCGTTACTGACTTCTCCTTCCGGCAGGCTTTGATGATATCCGTTGCTAAACCGCTGTATTCTTCGTCGGAACTGCAGTAAACGATAATGTCAGGATCTTTTTCCATGATGTGAAAGACTGAAGTCTTCACATCCGAGGCTTCGAACTCTTCCAGGATTTCATATCCCGCCACACCGAAAAAGTTCTGGGCGAAATTCACCCTGGCTTTGCGCATCGCCAGGTTTCCGAAGGCAAGCAATAAAACCGAAGGCCTTTTCTTCCCGGCAGCAACATGCTTTTCTGTGGCCAGACGCATCTCCTCAAAGGCTTCCGCACCGCGGTAAAGCTTCAGACCACCCTGATCTTTACCGGCGGTTTCTTTGCGGATGTCGTCGAGCATGTTTTCCTGAAGGTTGGGGAAGATATTGGTGCCGAGTATCGAAGTCCTGCGCGTGGCAATATCCATGTCACGCTGCTGACACGTCTTCTCCACTTCACTTTTGATATAGTTGTTTTCAAAGGCTTTGATGAATCCACCCATTTCTTCAACTTTTACGAACTCATTCCATGCCAGCTCCGCGATCCGGTCAGTCAGTTGTTCGATGTAGTATGAGCCTGCGGCTGCATCCACAATCTGGTCCAGGTGGCTTTCTTCTTTCAGAATGATCTGAATGTTGCGGGCCACACGCACCGCAAATGCATCCGGCATACGGTAGGTGCTGTTGATCGGCAGGGTGGTGATGGCGTCTGCACCGGCAATGGCCGCGCTCATCGCTTCTGTTGTGCTCCTGAGCATGTTCACCCAGGGATCATAAACCGTCTTGTTCCACCACGAATTCACACTGTGGATGAAGATCTTCTGCGTTTCACCCTCGCAGCCGTATTGCTCTGCCATCCTGGCCCAGAGCATTCTTGCGGCGCGGATGCGGGCAATCTCCGGGAAATAGTCAGAACCCGTAGCAAGACTTAACTGCATGCGTGGGGCAAGCTCAGCAGGAGAAACACCGCGTTCCGCCAGGGCATGGAAATACTCACTTCCCATAGCCAGCGACCAGGCCAGTTCCTGGATGGCATTGGCCCCGGCATTATGAAAATGCCTGCCGTTGATGTTGATCACCCTGAAGCCCGGGAGTTTTTCCTGCACCAGGCGGACGAGGCAGGCCGCCTCGTTGAAATTGTCGTCGGCACTGTTGTAGAATGACCCGTGAAGGGCGAAGTACGACAGCGAGTCGAAATCGAAGGAACCGCTGATCTCTTCCGGTTTTATGCGACTGTCGGCCAGTGCTTTCAGCAGCACCTCGGCCAGGATGGAATAACTGGAGCTGGCGGAAAAATGAAGTGCCGTTTTTCTCAGGTCCAGACCACTCAGCAAAGCGGCCATTTCTTCAATCAGGCTGGTATTGTTCATCCTGAAATTCAGTCCTTCAGCACCGCGTGCGGCGGCAGCGCGGGCCCTCCTGTTGGCTTCTTCCACCTGGTCCACGTCGATATCCTGGCGCACCTCCCAGTGGTTGCTCAGGGCCTTATTGCCCCTGATAAAGGGGGATTCCCCGGGCATACTCCCGGTATGCGGCAGCTTAGCGAGATCTTCCTCGCGGTAATAGGGTCTGATCTGTAAGCCGTCAATCGGTTTCCAAACCAGCTTCTTGTCATAATCCCCGCCTTTCAGGTCTTTCAGGATCTGTGCTTCCCATTCCTCTGTACTCAGCGGGGGGAATTCTGTAAATAATTTCAAATCATCGTTTTGGTCCATCACAAAGCGCTTTTCAGATAAATTGTTATTCAAATAACAGTGCAAAATTACATTAATTTTACGGGCAAGCAAACTTAATGGCGTGGAAAGCGTCACCCGTCACCCGGTCACCTGGTCACCCGGTCACCCGGTCACCCGGTCACCCGGTTACCCGGTCACGGAGTATCGGGGTATCGGGGTATCGGAGTATCGGGGTCAGGTGAATGATATTATGATATTAGATATTGGATATTAGACAGTTGCACTGCCCCCGTCACTTTCTCACTTCCTCACTTTCTCACTTCATCACCCGTCACCCGTCACCTGGTCACCCGGTCACCTGGTCACCCGGTCACCCGGTCACCCGGTCACCCGGTCACCCGGTTACCCGGTCACCCGGTCACCCGGTCACCCCGTATCTGGGTATCGGAGTACGGCTGGCCTTCGACCTTATGACCTTTGGACTTTCGACTTTCGACCTTCGACCGGCCCGCATCTCATGGCACGGCGTCCTTACGTGGTCTTGAGTTCACTCCGGAGAAATCTGAAAGTTCAGTGTTTCATTGCCTTACTTTTGTCGCGCCAAAAGTAACAAAAGCGCGTTTTTCTCGCCCTGAGGCAATTTTCACGCAGGGCTGCGCCCGCGTGAAACCGCCGACAGCTTACACTCCCGTCCCACAGGCCACTGCCGCGTGCGGTAAGACAGGCTGAATCGCTTTCGCTCTGCTTCCCCGCATGCAAATGAATCACACTTTGCATCTGCGGCAGTCTTTCCCTTCGTTTCAGCTGCGGCTATTGCTATGGGCTCGAAAACCTTGCTGCTTCGCAGCAATTGGAAGCCCGTTGTAGTTCATGTGGGTGGTATTATTACGAGCTTCAAATTAAGAAAATTGTTATTGGGAGGAAGTAATCGCGTTTCGACCTTATGACCTTTGGACTTTCGACTTTTGGACCTTTGGACGGGAGTGTTCACTGAACTGTGTCAGTTTCTGTGATCCGGTTTTCAAAGTAAAT
>CALGYY010000216.1 GCA_937934705.1 uncultured Bacteroidota bacterium | reverse complement strand
CATACGAGATAAAGGAATGTGACTGGAGTTCAGACGTGTGCTCTTCCGATCTTGATACCCCGGAAGCCATCCGCTGCTGGAAAGAAGCCGCCCTTCATGATAGTCTCTATGCCGATCCCATGTACAACATCGCCATCACCCACGAAAATGAACAGCGAACTGATTCAGCCATACTTTACTACAGAAAAGCGATCAGCAGGAACCCGGAATTCACCTATGCTTATAGTAACCTGGCCAATCTTCATTACAAAACGGGTGATCTCGCTGCTGCGATCAGGGTGAACCAGGAACTGATCATCTCTGATCCGGCATCAGACATCCCTTATGTGAATATCGGAAACTACAGACTGCTGCAGAACGACACCGCCAATGCCATCATCTGGTGGGAGAAAGCCATTGAAAAACAACCCATGAACAGGCAGCTAAACAGCACCCTGGCCAAGTATTACCGTCATCTGGGCAACACCGTCAAGGCAGAATACTATGACAAACTCGCCCTGAAGGCTGACCAGTACCTGAAAAAAAACAAGCAGCCTTAATGCGGATCAGCGCACCAGGGTGATACTTCCTTTATCAACAAATTCTTCGTCGTTCACAAATACTGCTTTCACGTAATAGGCGAATACTCCGGGCTCCATATCCTTGCCCCTGAAAGAACCATCCCATCCGTTCACCTGGTCCGTTGTTTCAAAAACCTTTTCACCCCAGCGGTCATAAACAAAGAATTCCAGTTGTTTGATCCCCTCGCCGCGGACATACAGCACGTCGTTGGACTGATCACCATTGGGACTGAAAATGTTCGGAATGTAAATATGCGGAATGAAGCACAGAACCTCCGTTCCCAGAATGCTGTATGACTGGGTGGAAGAACAGCCGTTGGAATCCGTTACCACCACGATGTAGGTTCCCGGTGACAAATCCGAAATGTCTTCCGTCATCGCCCCGTTGTCCCAAAGAATGGAATAGGGTGCACTGCCCCCGCTGAGGGTCAGTTGAATGCTTCCGTCGTCCGCATCCATGCAGCTTTCATCGCTGGTCAGTCCCGACAGGCTGACATTTTCATTGACGGTGATATAAACACTGTCGCTGTCGCCGCAACTTCCGGGGATCACATAAGTGATCAGGTGCTGACCTGTTCCGGCGGAAGAAGGACTGAAAATACCTGCGGAAGGACTTGAAATGCCCGCACCGGTCCATGTTCCGCCGCTGCTTGCCGCGCTCAGCACATAGGCTGCATCATTCGCACAGAATGGTCCCGCAGGATCGATGCTCGCATCCTGCGCGGGTAAAACGGTGATCATTACAGTATCGCTGTCACCGCACGTTCCGCTGATGGTGTAGACCACCTGGAATGTCCCGGCACCACTGATGGCGGGAGAGAACTGACCTGTGGAAGGATTGGTAATACCTGTGCCACTCCATGTACCGCCACTCTGGGCAGCCGATAACTGAAGCGGAGCATCCAGTTCACAAAGGTTGCCGGGTGAGGTAATGCTGGCATCGGCAGCGGCAATCACTGTGATCTGAACAGTATCCTGTGCACCGCAGGGCGGGGCAATGGTATAGGTAATGGTGAAAGTGCCTGCCCCGGACACCAGCGGATTGAAGGTTCCGGAAGCAGCATTGGTGATTCCCGTTCCGCTCCAGGCACCACCGGAACTGGCCGCATTCAGGTTCACGGCAGAACCGTTGCTGCAGAATGGCCCTGCAGGTGTAATGGTCGCATCCGGCGGTGCAATCACCGTGATGATCAGTGTATCGGAGTCACCGCAAATACCCGGTATGGAATAGATCACCTGGTGGTTGCCCCCCCCTGCAAGAGCGGGTGAAAACTCACCGGCAGAAGCATTCACGATTCCTGTCCCGGTCCAGCTTCCCCCACCCTGGGCTGCAGTCAGCATGACAGATGTGGTGGTCAGGCAGAGCGTGCCCGGATTCGTTATCGTTGCATCAGCGCTGGCATTCACAGTAATCGCAAGGGTATCCGCACCGCCACAAGCGCCGCCGATCGTGTATATGATATTATAGGTTCCGGCCCCGGCCAGCGCGGGATTGAAAGTTCCTGCAGTACTGTTGGTGATCCCGGTTCCGGTCCAGCTTCCCCCGGCCGTTGCTGCGGTCAGATTAAGCGCAGGATCATCACTGCAGAAAGGTCCTGCAGGACTGATCGTGGCATCAGCAGCAGCCACGACTGTTATCATGCTTGTATCCGAATCGCCGCAGGTACCGGATATGGTGTAAATCACCTGATAAGTCCCCGCTCCCACCAGCAAAGGTGAAAACAAGCCGTTGTTGACATCGGTTATTCCCGTTCCCGACCAGGTTCCTCCCGGATCAGCAGCATTGAGGGTGACCGATGAAGTCGTTTCACAGAGGTTCCCCGGAGGAGTGATACTGGCATCAGAGGCAGTCAGCACCTGAACCCAGGCAGTATCCGATGATCCGCAGAAGCCGCTGATGGTGTATGTGATCAGGTGGTTCCCGCTGCCTGCTGTGGCAGGATTGAAGGTCCCCAAAGAAGCATTGGTGATGCCCGTCCCTGTCCAGCTTCCGCCGGGGTTGGCAGCAGCCAGATTCACCGGCAGACCGTCGCTGCAATATGGTCCTGAAGGAGTGATGCTGGCATCAATTTCACCCACCACATTCACCATCAGCGTATCCGCATCACCGCACATTCCTCCGATACTATAGATAACCTGGTAACTTCCTGCTCCAACCGACGAAGGAGAGAACGCTCCTGTACTTCCGTTAACAATACCGGTACCTGACCACAGGCCTCCGCCCTGCGCTGCCGTAAGGGTGACCGAAGACTGCAGTTCACACAGGCTGCCCGGGTTATTGATAGTGGCATTGGCAGCCGCAACTACCTGTATGGTTTCTGTATCCGTTGATCCGCAGAAACCTGAGATGGTATAAGTAATCACATGGTTTCCGGCACCCGCGCTTGCCGGACTGAAAGTTCCCAGGCTGGTGTTGGTAATACCGGTTCCGGACCATGTACCGCCACCGTCTGCTGCGGTCAGATTGACAGAAGGGTCATCCGTACAGAACGGACCGGCCGCAGTAATCGTTGCATCCTGGAAGGCTGCAACACTGATGGTAATGGTATCTGCATCACCGCAGACCCCTCCGATGGTATAGATTACCTGGTGACTTCCCGCTCCTGCCGCTGACGGAGAATATTCTCCGGTAGAAGCGTTCACTATCCCTGTCCCGCTCCAGCTACCTCCGCCCTGAGCTGCAGTCAGTGTGATATTGGATTGACTTTCACAAAGGATGCCGGGAGGGGTTATCGTCGCATTGGCCACAGCATTCACGGTGATGGTCTCCGTATCTGAGGACGGACAAGGACTGCCGAAAGAATAGGTGATCACATGACTTCCCACACCAGCCGTGGCCGGATTGAAAGTACCGAGAGATGAATTGGTGATTCCCGTACCCGACCAGGTGCCGCCGCCTGTGGCTGCTGTGAGATTCACAGGGGATGCATTCG
This sequence comes from uncultured Bacteroidota bacterium, assembly GCA_937934705.1. GTDB lineage: Bacteria > Bacteroidota > Bacteroidia > Bacteroidales > CAIWKO01 > CALGYY01. The sequence goes on along the minus strand of CALGYY010000216.1, from coordinate 1,362 downwards.
CGCAAAACGGACCAGCCGGGGTAATCGTTGCATTCGGCGTCGTCAGTACGGTGATGGTCTCAGAATCACTGCCGCTGCAGCTACCCATGGTAACCGTATAGGTTATGGTGTGTGTCCCGGCGCCGGCAGTTGCAGGATTAAAATTTCCGCCGCTGACACCTGTACCGCTATAGGTTCCTCCTGCCGGACTTCCTCCCGTTAAAGCAAAGGGCGCCGTGGCAGTACACGTATTACTGAATGCACTCAGTGTCACCGTCGGGGTGGGATTGACAGTAACCACCACCGCGTCAGATGCGGTTGTGCCCACATTATCCTGTACGGTGACCGTATAAGTAAATGATCCGGAAGTGGTGGGCGTCATCACCGGATTGGCCGCACTGCTGTTGTTCAGATAAGTGGCCGGAGACCACGAATAGGTATAAGGTCCCGAGCCTCCGTTGGCCGTCGGAGACCCTCCGAGGGTGGTGGAAGCGTACTGGCAAATACTCACATCATTGCCCGCGTTGGCAGTCAGCGGAAGGTTAGCACATAAAACCGTCGTTGTCACCGTGGGAGTGCTCACGGTTGCTGTGACTGAGGCAGAGGTATTGGGGTTGGTAATAGTGGGCGTGGCAGTTTCGGTGGCCGGCGCAAAGGTTCTGACCACGGGCGTTACCGCATTTTCAAGGCAGCCGGAAACACCCGCGGAATTGGTTTTGATGGTCATGAAATCCATACTGGTCAACTGGTTGCCCCAGCCACCCAGCAGAAAGCCCCCGTCGGAGGTTTTCTGTCCGTCGGTAAAGAGGTTATGCATCATGGACTGGTTGTAAATCATGCCCAGGGTGGGCGTTCCTGCTGCATCGGTTTTCATCAGGAACATATCCAGAAAAGTACCTCCGAATATGCTGAATGTGGTCCCCATCACGGCATATCCGCCGGTGATCTGCTCAACCCGATAGCCCATATCGGTTTGCCCGAGAGAATATGCAGATGACCAGGTACGGTTTCCGCTGGCATCAGTGGTCATCAGATAAAGGTCACTTCCGTCGAGCCCGCTGACCGAACGGTCAGTATAACCGGTGAGCAGGAAGCCGCCGCCGCTCAGAAGTTCAATGTCAGCTCCGTCTTCACTGTATGCATCTTCACCGAAAGTCCGCGTCCACTGATGGGTCCCGCTCAGGTCAGTCTTAATCATCACGATATCATAGGTGGTGTCAGTTCCGAAAATCTGCGTGGTAGATCCCGTCAGCACATAGCCGTCGCTGACAATCTCCACCGCTGCACCCACATCATCATCCGTTGAACTCAGCTTGAATACGCGGTCCCAGGTCAAAGAGATCGGAAGAGCGTCGTGTAGGGAAAGAGTGTAGATCTCGGTGG
>CALGYY010000215.1 GCA_937934705.1 uncultured Bacteroidota bacterium | reverse complement strand
CGCTTTGCGGTATACCTGGAGAACACAGAGGTGACGTCAACTTCTCTTCCCTACCTTTCATCATTGTCGCTTCAGTGGCTTTCCGATCCTGCTGCTTTACGTGCGGAGATGGCACGGAATCTCCATCAGCCCTTTCAATGGTTTGAATCGGTCAAACTCCTACTTTCATCTGGTGTGAAGTTATTTATCGAATGCGGAGCAGGGGAGGGTTTAAGCAAGATCAATAAATTCATCAACGGGGATTACCGCACCTTGAATCTGAAGAACTTCCTGAAAAACCAGACGTAAGTTTTTTATGGTGCCGGACGCATGTTTTTCCAGGGACCCCGGTCGTGTTTCCTAACAATCTCCCGATATTCCTCTGCATTGGTGACCAGCTTTTCGATATGGTCGTGATAGCCTATCATCGCGAGGATATATGCAGAAGCGTTGTCAATAGCCGCCTTCTTTCTGATCACCAGTCCGAACAGATAGTTGAAGAGTTTCCTTTTGTAGAGGTGGCGGGTGAACCACCACTGACCGATGAGGTAAAAAACAATGCGTGCACGGAAACCGGCAGAGGGTTTTCCGTCGTGAAAAAGTTGGTTGAAAGTTCCCTTACCAAACAGTACTTTGGCTTTTTCGTAGAGTGACCTGTAATCGTACATTTTCCGGATAGTTTCCAGGTAGAGATCAAACAGCTCGAGCTGCCCCATCTCATAATAATGCATAGTGGGGAACAAACCACTGATCAGTTCCGGTTCAATGTCATAGAGCCTGCCTTCGGATTTCAGTCGGCGGTGGAGCTCTGATCCCGGAATGGCGCCCAAAATGTTAAAATTCAGATACGAGAGCCCTGTCCTCTGGGTGAACTGAAAGATTTTATTAAATTCTGCCGGAGTATCACTATCGAAACCGATCATAAAAGAAGCCGTGATGTGAATGCCCTCGGCATGGATCTTCGCAATGGCCTCTTCAAAAATGCTTGCGGCCCTGTTTTGCTTTTTATGCGTTTCATCAAGGCTGTCGGCGTTCAGTGATTCAAAGCCGATGAGAATATTGAAGCACCCTGCAGCTTTCATTTCACGCAACAGTTCTGTATCATTGGCGATCTCTATACTGGCCATGCATCCCCAGGATAAGCCGAGCGGCCTGATCCTGGCCATCAATTCACGTGCATAGCGTTTGTTGACAGTCAGGTTGTCATCAACAAACAGAACCTTACGCACAGGTAGTGATTTCAGTTCCTCAATCACATTATCAATTTCCCGGTAGCGCATTTCATGACCAAACAGCTCCGTCACCAGGCAGAATTCGCATTCATAAGGGCACCCCCGGCTGATTTGCACCCCGACCTGAAAGAAGTAATCACGGGGGATCAGATCCCAGCGCGGCGGCGGAGATTTTCTGAAATCGCAGAATCCTGCTCGTTGGTACACGCTTTTCATCTTCCCCTGATGCAGGTCACTCAGGCATTCCTGCCAAAGTCCTTCAGCTTCACCCACCACGATTGCATCGCAATGTTTCAGAGCGGCTTCCTGGTCAAAGGATACATAGGGTCCCCCGATGATCACGGGGACACCTTTTGACCTGTACCATACCGCGATCTCGTAACTTCTGCCTGCAGTGCTGGCCAGCGTTGAGATGCCCACTACATCGGGTAGCAAATCATCAGTGAGCGGGTCAATTTCTTCATCAATGATCCTGATATCGTATTCTTCCGGTACCAGTGCGGCGACCATGGGAATGGCCAGGGGAATCATAAACTTCTTAACGCCCATGATCCTGCTGAGTTCAACCTGCGCGTAGTAATTGGTGTACTTCTGCCGTGGGTTGATCAGGAACAGCAGATATTTTTTATCCGGTGATTTGGGCGCAAGTGACATAGAAGAACAAAGGTATTGTTTTTTCTGAGTCGCGGGACTGTCACCAAAAGCAAAACGGGGCGCATGCGCGCCCCGTTTCAGAGAAAGCACCTGGCATCAAACCCTGGGGGGGGCAGTCTGTTCTTTTTTTGCAAGGTATTCCTCAAAGCGGCTTTCGCCTTCTTCCTTCCAGAAATCACCGTAATACTTCCACTTCTTCCAGTCTTCCTTTTTGCTCCCGCAACGTGGTTTTTCCCACGGTTTATGTTCTTTGTGAGGTGGCTTAGGCAGCCCGCCAAAGAGCATCCTGCCGAGAACAACAAGACCAAAGGCCTGCCAGAAAGTAATCAGTCCCAGACCAAAAATCTCAGGCATCAGCCAGTTCCATAAAAGCATCACGAAGTAACCGAAAAGGAATCCAAAACCGGCGATGGCCAGAGTCCCGAGAATTCCCATGCCCAGGTAACGAAGAAAGTTCGTAAACGGGTGACGTTTGTTTGTTGATTGCATTTCCATATATAATCCTCCTTTATATTTTATTTTTGATTTTTCAGAATTTTGTGAAGCTTTGCGATCGCACGGTGTTTTTTGGATAATAAGGTTCCCTGAGAGACCCCCCAGCGGGCCGACAGCTCAGCAAAAGTATTTCCGTTGAAAGAGGTCTCAATGATCAGTTCTCTTTCTTCTTCAGACAACATTTTCAGAGCCTTTTCAAGATCAGGTTCAGGTTCATCAGATGTTTCAGGGGTAAAATCCTGAAGGGCCTCTGAAGGAAGTACAAGGATCAGATCATTCCCTTCTTCATCTGTGAAAGTGGCCATCGGAAATTCCTGCCTTTTCTTTCTTCGGAAGTCAGTGATACGGTTCCTAATCGAACGGTAAATGTAAGCTGCAATATTCTCTACGGTGTAGTCCAGATCGAATCTGGTGAAGAGGTTTACTGCAACATCCTGAAGGATATCTTCCGCATCCTGACCCCCTGCTGAAGGCCCCAGTTGCTTACGGGTATAATTCTTCAGCTTGAGGTAATTCCACTCAAAGAAACTCTTCAAAGAACCACTGCGCGATTTTTCAGGCTTCATACTTTTCCTGACGGAGATTTGTGGAATTATTGCCATTTCTCCGGAAAATATTTTCGGAGGATTGAAAATGAGTTAATTGCGAGAGCAAAGGTAGTTAATACTTGTTTTTGAAATCAAGTACTGTGATCTTTCCCCAGTCAATATGATCACGGGTAGCGATGCCAATGTAATGATAATTACCCAGGCAGATGCGCCTGTGTCCCAGGCTTGGGACCCCCCAGTCCACCAAAAGGGCGAGGATGATATCCAGTCCGCTCCCGCTACCATAATAACAGCACTCACCATCGAAATAACTGCGGCAATCTCCTGTCCGGCTGTGTCCTGTATATCCGCTCTTTCCTGATTCTGCAGCATGACATTCTGCCGAACGGAAACATTTTTCATCGGGGAACAACAACCGGAGCCCTTTTTTAGCGGACATATCCAGGTAGCAGGACTGATTATAACGGATAAAGCTTTCAAGTCCACCCTGCAGTTCACCGTTTGCGATCACAGGAGAGTTACTTTTTAAACCGTAATGTGCTTCAATGTAAAGCTCTGCGAAGAGATCCGGATAATAGCGCGCAAGGTTGAGCCAGTAAAGAACTTCTTCTTCTGAAGAATTCATCAGAGGAGAAACTGCTGCTGCCCTGGCAGCCTGCATCAACGAATCGCCCCATGGATTTTCACCCAGTTGCTTTCTGATCGATGATGTGTATACTGCCGTGAGGCTGTCGGCACGGATGATGGAGGCCTTCATTCTTTCGATGTCGTTGCTCAGCAGCGCCAGTGAGTCCTTAAGGACAGTATTCCTTGCCTTCAACTGTGCATGGGTCCGGCGTGATTTTCCCAACTGCTCTTTACGGAATTGTTCAAGCTGATCACGGGTCTCATAATATCGCTGAATGTAACACGATGGTGTGAGCACCAGGCACATGAGTGCAGCGATGAGCAACAGTGTCCTCATTTTCCCTTAGTCTTTCCGGTCAGTTTTTGCCTGTTCTTTATTTCCAGGTAAAGGCTGAGTTTGTGGTCTGAGAAATCTTTTTTTTGCGCCAGCGTCTTCAGAAACTTTTCCTCAACAGCCATAATCGCGGTATGATGCTTCAGCAAATTCAGAAGGCTGTCGCTCATGGCCTGATTCTCTTTTTTTAGTTTCCGTATATCCTGATCCAGTTCCTTTTTCTGATTGCGTGCCTGATCCAATTGGGCCTGTACTTCAAGGTAACGGGCTTTACAGGAGGCCAGCACGCTGAAAACCAACAGAAAAGGAATGATATACAGGAAGCGCTTCACCATAAAGCGTCTGTTTGCTTCTTTATAAAACTGCTGAGGAAAAAGTATCCCGCTTATTTGATGATACGGTCAAGCACGACTCGCGCAGCTTCTTTGTGCAGAAGGATGTTCATCATCTTGAGTTTGACGTAGTCTTCCCGCACAAAACGGTAGCCCTTCCACGTGCCGTCGAAAGCACCTGCTCCGCTGTCTTTGAGTACAAACCAGGTCTGATCACCGTCTTTCAGAAAGCCGATCAGGTGCATACAGTGGTCGTCAGTGGTCGACTGGCTAAGCAGGCGCAATTCGCGCGAGGATTCGTCAATGTACCCTGTGGGAATGTCAAAAGATGGTATGATTCCGCATTGGGAATAACGGTCAAATCCCGGTTCTGAAACATCACCGCAAATGCATATTCCGTAATTATAACTGATTGCTGATTTGATGATGGTCAGGAAATCATCAAGGCACACATTGTAGTAATCGCTGCTGTGCCACCAGTTATCAGCTTCCACAAGCTCCCCTTTCTGGTCATAAGGGAGTGAGAGAGTCGACATAAAGCTGAAATAATCCCGGGGCTTGATTTTACAATAGTCTGAAAGAAAACTCAGCGGGGAATATTCATTTCCATCCTGCGTGAATTTCATCGGAGGCCTGCCCATGTACCGGTCGAGGATCGCCTGTATATTCTGGTTCACGATCTCCTCATTCCATACATTCTTTAATCTGACACTTTCGAGGTAAAGATTCATTTCTTTCAACATCTCTTCATGATGATGCACCGTTTGTCCGGGAAGCATCCCGCTGTAAGCCTGCCAGGGAACGCATCCGTACTTTTCCATGAGACGGATGAGGGCATTGCTTTCTGAGCCCTCCGCAAAATAGGTCTTACCCCTTGTGCTGACAAAATCTGTGGCTCTTTCAACATATTCCCAATATACGAAATACATTTCTGACAATTTAACTGATTTTCCGGTCATCCGCCAAATCTCCGATTCGAACATTGAGGTAGCTCCGAAACTCCAGCATGTTCCTGTATTTCCCTGTGATACAGGAGGTTGTCTCCATATTGTGTGATACTTTTTGAGGTCGTTGTTCAGCTTCACTTTAGCCATGTCTGCTGCAAAATACTTCCTGCTATGCTTCTGCACAGGGGGATTCTCATATTCCTCTATACCCTTCAGGATGTAATTCTGATAATAGCCCGCTTTATAGTCAATGAAGACCCCGGTATCCCTGATCTGCGCCTTACAGAAAAGGGGGATGAACAGACATACACATAGCAGTGTTCTCATATTCGCTGGATTACAGGAACAATAATACAAAATTCCCCGGCATTGGCTATCTTCGCAGAAAATTATCCCATGAAATTCAAACCGGGTGACCGTGTGAAATTCCTCAACGAAAAGGGCGGAGGTGTCGTCCGGCGACTTCTGGATGCGAATACCATTGAGGTGACCATTGAAGATGGTTTTGATCTTCCATTCAAAATCAGTGAAATCATCCCGGATCCGCAATACATGAAAGTGGAAGAGAAGGATGAACGGCAGGATAGCGTCCTGCATCCGGAATCAGAACAGGAGACTGGCCGTGAAGGGCTGCTTTCATCGGCTTCCTTGTCAACGGGTGTTTATTTCGCGCTCAGGCCGCAGATCCCTGAACGGCCTTCCGGAGTCAGCGATGTTCTTCTGGTTAATAATAGCGGAACAGAAATCATCTACAATGTTTATACATGGGATAAAGGTAGGTTTCGGGGAGCCCATTACGGAAATATGGAACAGGGAAAAATAGTGATACTTGATTCAGTTGATTTTCAAGGTGCTGAGAAATGGTGCAGGGCACTTTTCCAACTGATGTTCCATGAGGATTTGAGTCAGAATCCTCCGGAACCGGTTACGGCAGGACTCAAAATTAAGCACAGCAGATTGATGCATGAGGAAACATACGGCCCGAATGATTTCTTTGATCAACCCGCGCTGATCCGGCGTCTTTTTCCATTTGCACAGGAAAGTGAGCAGCCGCCTGTCCTGGTGAAGAGGGAAGAATCCTTGTCTCAATCACTGATTGAGCAACACAGGGTAGCTGATGGAGAGGCCGAGGTTGACCTGCATTTTGACAAATTTCCCTTGACTTACATGGGGGGTTACTGTAA
>CALGYY010000214.1 GCA_937934705.1 uncultured Bacteroidota bacterium | reverse complement strand
GGTCGAAACCGCGGGCCGGCGCAGGCGTGAATCAAGCAAAAGTGGAAAAGAAAAACAAAGACTTACAATGATCCTGATACTCAATATTACCTGAATCAATAAGAAAAAAAGAAAAAGGTTCGGGTGCGGAGGACTCCCGAACCTTTTGTGGAAAGATTATGATCAGGCAATTTTCTAAAAATTCTTAAAAACATCGGATTACATTCAATATTCCTTACTTTTGTAGTTTAGACAGAACTTTAACTAAAATTGAATGAAAATGAAACGGATTTCTGTTTTGATGCTGATCCTGGTATTCTTTTCCGGGATGACGGCGCTGGCGCAGAAGAAAGCCGTCATCAGTTTCGTGAAAGCGGAGTACGACTACGGAAAGATCAAGGAGCTTGAAGGTTCTAAAGCCTGTACTTTCAATTTTGTGAACAAAGGGGATGACACCCTGAGAATTCAGGACGTGAAGCTTTCCTGCGGATGCACCACCAGTGAATGGACCCGTACCCCTGTCGCACCCGGAGGGAAGGGTTTTGTGAAAGTGACCTATGATCCCAAGAACAGGCCGGGTCCTTTTGCCAAAGGTATCGACGTACTTTCCAATGACCCGGATAACCCGCGACTGACCCTGGTGATCAAAGGGGATGTGGAACCCCGGCCGCGCACCATCGCGGATGATTATCCGAATGCGATCGGCAACCTGAGGTTTTCCACCGGACAGCTTGTTTTTCAGAATATACCCAATGATGAAAAGAGGACTGACACCATTAAAATATACAATGAGTGGACGAAGCCTATGACCCTCACCATGGATCAGCTTCCGGTACACATGAGCTGCAAGGCCATTCCCGAAACCCTGAAGCCGAACCAGAAGGGGATATTGCTGATCAGTTATGACGCCAAAATGAAGAATGATTTCGGGTTTGTATGGGATCGTTTCTTCATCAATACAAACGATACCCTCAGCCCACAAAAGCAGATGGCTGTATCTGCCAATATTATTGAGGATTTCTCAAAACTGACGCCTGAACAACTGGCCAATGCTCCCAAGATCGTTTTCGAAACCCCGACCTATGATTTCGGAACCGTGATGGAAGGAACCTCTGTGACATGGGATTACAAATTCACCAATACCGGCAAAGACGACCTTTATATCCGGAAGGTCAAGGGTGGTTGAGGCTGCACTGCTTCCAATGCGGAAAAGTCAATACTCAAGAGCGGTGAAAGCAGCTCCATCAAGGTAACCCTAAGCACAGCCGGAAAGGTCGGCAACCTTCACAAAACCGTTACAGTGATTTGCAACGATCCTGTGAACCACACCGTCGTGATCAATATCAAAGGAATCGTGACCAAGAAAGAACAATGATATTAATACTCTGAGAGCGGCAGTATTTAAGGCTGCAGAGAATGATACAAAGGTCCGGGAGCAGGAGTTCCCGGACCTTTTGCTTTAATGATGTTCAAATGAAAAGCCGTCATAAGCAGAGGCTCATGACGGCTTGTGAATGTCATTCAGCTTTGCCGGCTACTTCTTGCCGATGCGCATTCCGTAGAAGGAGCGCCAGACAAATACGAGAGCCACCACTAAAAATGCAAAGCCAACATAGATGGCTGCATCCCGGAACGCTTCTGAGATGGCGATTTCCATGGCCAGCAGTCCGAAGAGGGTCGTGAACTTGATAATGGGGTTCAGGGCAACTGAGGATGTATCCTTGAAAGGATCACCTACGGTATCACCGACTACTGAGGCAGCATGCAATTCTGTTCCTTTTTGTTTCAGGTCGACTTCAATCACTTTTTTGGCGTTATCCCATGCACCACCGGCATTAGCCATGAAGATGGCCTGGAAAAGACCGAAAAGCGCAATAGAGATCAGGTAGCCGACAAACATGGCCACAGGTGCTTCCGAATCCACCGGAGCGGAAAGGAAGGCGAAAGCAAGAGCGAAACTGAAGATGGCGATAAAGATGTTGAACATGCCATTCTGGGCGTATTTGGTGCAGATTCGCACGACTTCTTTCGATTTTTCAACATCTGCACGTTTCGGGGCGTTGGCATCCAGATTTATGTTCTTACGGATGTATTCCACCGCTCTTCCGGCACCGGTTGTAACGGCCTGGATAGATGCTCCGGAGAACCAGTAGATCACGGCGCCGCCGAGGATAAATCCGAAGATCGTATACGGATTCAGTACATTCAGAATGTCCTCCGGCGTTACACCTAATGACTCCTGGATCAGCAGGATCAGTGAAAAGATCATGGTAGTGGCACCCACAACCGCGGTACCGATCAGTACAGGCTTGGCGGTCGCCTTAAATGTGTTTCCTGCGCCATCGTTGGCTTCGAGGTAATGTTTTGACTTTTCAAAATCAGGTGTGAAGCCGAATTCCTTGCTGACTTCCTCCTTCACGTTGGGGACTTCCTCGATCAGTGAAAGTTCATAGATAGACTGGGCATTGTCGGTCACCGGTCCGTAACTGTCAACTGCGATGGTCACCGGTCCCATTCCGAGCATACCAAAAGCCACAAGTCCGAACGCAAAGATGGAGGGATAGATCATGAATTCATCCAGACCATAGGTGCTGGCAAAGTAGGCTATGGCCATGAGTACGACAAAAACGAGACCCTGCCAGAAAGCACTGAAATTCCCAGCCACGAGTCCGGAGAGAATATTGAGTGATGCGCCTCCTTTTTTGGAAGATTCCACCACTTCATTGACGTGGGTTGATTTCGGGCTGGTGAACAATTTGGTGAACTCAGGGATCAATGCGGCTCCGAGTGTGCCGGCGCTGATGATGATCGACAGGGTGAGCCAGAGCTGGTGGGGAAGGTCGCCGATCAACAGGTAAGAGATCCCGAAGGTAACCACCATGGATACAATAGAAGTGATCCAGACGAGACTGGTCAGCGGTTTTTCAAAATCCAGATCTTCAGTCTTGCTGAAACGGAGTTTGGTGATCAGGTTATTGATCCAGAAAGAAACCACTGATGTGGCGATCATCAGAATACGCATGGCAAAGATCCATACCAGCAGGTCCACCTGCATGGAAGCTTCCGGCACTGCCAGAAGAATAAAGGAGATCAGCGCAACGCCCGTAACTCCGTATGTTTCAAATCCGTCTGCCGTTGGGCCTACGCTGTCGCCGGCATTATCGCCCACGCAGTCGGCAATGGTCCCGGGATTTCTGGGATCGTCTTCGCCGATTTTGAAGATCACCTTCATCAGGTCGGAGCCGATATCGGCAATCTTAGTGAAAATACCACCTGCGATACGCAGGGCGCTGGCGCCGAGGGATTCTCCGATGGCAAAGCCGATAAAGGAAGCACCGGCATATTCACCGGGGACAAACAGAAGGATGATCAGCATAATGATGAGTTCCAGTGAGATCAGCACAACTCCGATACTCATCCCTGCATTAAGGGGGATATTGAGAAGCTTCAGGGGCTTACGCTGCAGGGAGGCGAATGCCATACGGCTGTTTGCCAGGGTATTCATCCGGATACCGAACCATGCAACAGCATACGAGCCCAGTATTCCCACGATGGTCCAGCCTAAGATCATGGCCACACCGCCGAAACCAAAGTCGGCTTCGGAAAGATAACCGAAGTAAAAGGCGACGGCTGAACCGATAAACAGGAAGAGGATGCCGAGAAATTTTCCCTGCTGAATCAGGTAGGTTTTCCCTGTTTCATAAATCACTTTGGCCACATCCAGCATGGATTTATGGGCACGCAGCTTTTTCACTTTCAGGAACTGATACAGTCCGAAAAGAAAACCGGCAACAGTAATTAGAAAGCCCCAATAAAGAAAGGGACTGTCTTTCACCCCTTCGGGGATCACCAGTTCGGCCTCACCGGCCATCGTCAAAAAAGGTGTGAGCAACAGTAATGCGCTCAGCAGAAGTTGTTTGATCACTAGCTTCATAACAATCGTTTTAGGTCTGGTTTTTTTTAATTGGCCGGCAAAATTACAAAAAAATGACGAATCTCCAACATATCATTCAGAAGTATATATAATGGTCGTGGTGACCATAATGCTTTCCGTTTGGGAATTCAGGAAAAATTCTTAAGTTTGTGCATTCAATACAGGGAAGTCAACCGTTTACCCGTCATCAGAATCGTGGAGCTTTGAAAAAGATCAAGTTAGAGATTATTGGGATCGGTTTGAGCCAGAGTCAGAGCGGGGCCTATCACCTGATGCTTCAGGAAGCAGGGGGTAACCGTCGTCTGGGGATTGTGATCGGGGGTTCAGAAGCGCAGGCCATTGCGCTGGAGCTCGAAAAAATGAAACCCGAGCGTCCGTTGGCCCATGGCCTTTTCCGCAGTGTTGCTG
>CALGYY010000213.1 GCA_937934705.1 uncultured Bacteroidota bacterium | reverse complement strand
CAGTCAATCGCATTCACCCTGAATTTGGCTTTTGAACCCTTACCCGACTGTCCCGTCCCGACCACCCTCACCGCCACGCCTGCTTCTTTTTCAGCAGTGCTTGGCTGGACCGAGAACGGCACGGCTACAACATGGGATATCGAATGGGGTGCAGCAGGCTTTACACAAGGCACCGGCACAACCATTACCGGTGTTGCAAATCCTTATACCCTGACAGCACTGCAACCTTCAACACCTTATGATTATTATGTAAGGGCCGATTGCGGTGAAGGGTCGGTTAGCGATTGGTCAGTTGTAAGGAATTTCACAACACTGGCTGCATGCCCTGCTCCAACAGTGCTCACTGCAACAAACATAAGTACAACTTCTGCTGTGCTTGGCTGGACCGAAAACGGCACCGCCACTTCCTGGGATATTGAATACGGACAAACACCCTTTACACCTACCGGTACACCCACCATCAGCGGAGTGACCAATCCATACAACCTGACCGGATTAAGCAGTGGGATCACCTATGCTTACTATGTAAGGGCATATTGCAGCGAAACCTATCAGAGCACATGGTCAGGCCCGCTGTCATTCACCACCCAGACTGTTGTTTCTGCACCTTATACAGAAGGTTTTATAACCACATCCACCCCCACAGGCTGGACAACCACCGGCTGGTTGATCGGATCGGTCAGAGGGGCAACAGGAAATCCCGGAAACAACATCTACAGAAACCTATGGTCAAGCGCAACAACAGGCACTTTTACCACAATTAACGTAGGGCCTGTTTCCTCGGGCATGTCGCTCACATTTGACTACCAGCTCACCAACTACGATTCGCCATTTGCTCCGCCTGCTGCAGGATCCGGCAATTTTATCGTGTCAGTTTCTACAGACTTCGGGCTCAACTATACCGAGCTTGAAACCATCAATAATGACGGCGTGGCCGGATGGCGCTCAAAATCCTATGATCTCAGCGCTTATGCAGGATCAAATGTCAAAGTCAGAATTGTCGGGAACAGGACATCCGGCGATTACGACCTTGCCTTTGACAACTTTTACATAGGAGCCCCGATCAGTTGTTTGGCACCAACAGCAGTTACAGTTACAGCAGTAACACAAACCACGGCCACCATTTCCTGGACGGCGCCCGATCCGGCCCCTGCCAACGGTTATGAATATGAGGTCAGGTCAGACGGAGACCCCGGTAGCGGACCAACCGGCCTGGCAGTTGAAGGAAATACGGCTGCCGGCGTTACTACTGCCAATATCACCGGACTGGAAGATGGAACAGTCTATATGGTCTATGTGCGTTCAGTCTGCGGCGAAGATAATTACAGCAATTGGACCGGTGGGGTGCAGTTTGTCACTGCCTGCTATTCACTGAATCTTCCGTTTACTGAAGACTTTGAAGAAACTTCAGCTACAATACCTTGTTGGTCAAGATACAATGCCGATGGAGGTGGTCAGCAATGGAGTTGGTATTCAGGGCTAAACCATACGCCCGATGGCGAGTTGGTATTTGGACATCAGTATGGTTTATCAGGTTATGATGAGGATGGTTGGCTGATAAGTCCGGCCTTGATCATCCCGGAAACCGGGAATACCGAACTGATTTTCTGGTCATATAATATTTATCCGGGTGATTATTTTAAGAATAGTGTACTTATTTCAACCGGTTCTCCTGACCCGTCGGATGAACAATACACTGAAATCTGGACGCCGGAAAGTGTATCGCAAACATGGGTAGAAACTGTGCTGGACCTGAATGCATACGCTGGCGAAACCATTTATATTGCTTTCCGGTATGAAGGAAACTATGCTCACAGTTGGTTTATTGATGATGTAAATGTAGAAAATACAATAACCACCATCAAAACCCTCAACCTCAAAGCCTACATCGAAGGTTTCTGGAACGGCTCAGCCATGAACCAGGCACAGGATGTGGATGAGGATGAGAATATCTTCAACAAGTTCAGCGGAACCACTGTGGATACCCTCAGTGTTTACCTGGCTGAAGCCGATGCCCCCTGGGCATATCTCTTTGCCGCACATGAAGTCAATATCAACACCGATGGTTCCATGGTTATTTCGGTTCCTGCAGCCTTCCCGGGCAGCTACTATATTGTAATTGACCACCACAGCAGTGTTGAAACATGGAGTGCCCTGCCCGTTGATTTCAGCGGCACCACCATCGATTACGACTTCACCACTGCCGCCGGCCAGGCTTACGGATCCAACCAGCAATCAATGGGTACGGTATGGGCGCTCTATTCAGGAGATGTAAACGACGATGAATACATCGAATTTCTCGATGTTGTTCCTATCTACAATTTAAGTGCAGCAGGATTCTTCGGGTATACGCTCTTCGACATTGACGGCAACGGCTACATTGAATTTCTTGACTACATCATTGCTTACAACAACAGTGTGAACAGTGTAGGCATGAACACACCGCCCAACCCGGCCAAACGGCCAGGCACCTCAAACGT
>CALGYY010000212.1 GCA_937934705.1 uncultured Bacteroidota bacterium | reverse complement strand
AATCGCCATTGACGCTGGCCAGTATAGACGGTCAACTGGCACCGTTCCAGCGCCAGGCCAGGGAGGCGGGGATACGGGCTTCGAAATCGACTTCCATCAGCGATTGCACATTGGCACGCGGATCTCTGACAAGGTGAATGAAGCGTGCTTCGGGGAAGACTTTCACCAGGCGTTTTGCGTATAAACAGTAATGCGGGTTTTTGTCGCCCACAGCACGAATTGCTTTTTTTGGTGACAGGGGTCTGTAACTCATCCACACGAGCCTGCAGAGGTCTTCATAGTTGCTTTCACAGGGTAAGAGTTCAAGCCTTTTCTTCAGCCATCCGTGATCAGTATTCATGTACGCGAAAGAAGGCTGTTGAAGGAGATCTCTGTAAAATGCCTGCTTTCGTTTATCTGTCCACCTTTTGATGTTCTGGTATTTCGACCGGAGATTATGGGCAAATGCACATTCCGGGGGGACGATGATTGCAGAATGATGGTCAAGAAGACTGCGGAGCAGCGTGGTGCCGCTCCGTGCCCTTCCGAGTATGAAGAACAAGCGGGGCTTTTCATGCTCACTCATCCTGCATGATTTTAAGTTCAGGCCACTTACGGCCGAATGAGCGGGCCAGGAAAAAGACAAGCCTGGACTTGATCCCGAGGGGCAGGCGGCTGACCACGGCACCCCAGGTATAATAAAGCCTTCCATAAGCAATGCCCGGCCAGAACAGCAGTTTGATTGACCGGCTTTTGCCGGTGAATTGCGGGGAGTAACCCCAGCGCATTCCCTCGGAACCGGCAATCGCATCCGCCAGCTTCACCTGTTTTTCGGTCATTTTCTTGCGCCAGCGATAAATGTGCTCGGCACTGATGGGCTGGAAGAGGCTTTTGTGGATGTGTTCTACAATGCGGCGCGGGTAGACGCTGATGAAGGCGTCGCGCTTTTTATGGAATTCCAGCATCGAAGGAACAAAGGGGATCCCGAGAAAAGTGCAGATATCCGTGAGTTTTTCTTCCGGATGACTGACGAAGTCCTCATATTTCATACTGATGAATTGATCCGGCGAAGACCTGATCGCAGACCTCACCCGCTGATTGTAATATGTCCAGCGGTAGGCCAGTGCGCTGAAAACGTGTGATTCTATGCGTACCCTGAGCATGCTGAGGATATTGTCGCGGTAATCCCTCACCAGGTGGATGAAGCGTGCATCAGGGAATACCTTCAGCAGATAGGGGATATGCAGTGAATAGAGGGGGCATTTATCACCCAGGATCAGGATTTCCTGCTTATCGAAAAAGGACTTGTAATGGAAAAGAACTGCTTTGCAGAGTGTGGCGTAATCGCAATCCCCTTCAAGGGAGAGAATGCTTTGTTTTAGTTGTTTGCGGTGCAGGGTCACCAGGTTATATCGGGGCAGACGGGTCAGATCCTGCCAGAACCTTTCCAGTTGCTGCCTGGTCCATCTTTTCTTCCGGTGGTATTTGTGATACATATGCCAGATGAAATGAAACTCCACCTGTATGCTCACATTGGGGTGGGCATCAAAAAGGGTCCTCATCAGCGTGGTACCGGAACGTTCCCTTCCGATGATGAAGAAAACGGGCAGACTGCGCAGCAATTCTTTGAAATTTTCGTCACCCATCTGCCAAAAATACTAAAATGCGGGGCTTGTTTTACTTCGTGGTGTGACTTAGTTTTCTTTACTTTTGCCGCCATCTGATGATGGAAAAAGAAGCGCTTCGTAACCAGTTCACGCTGCACCTGATTGTTTTTATTCTGGGATTCACGGCAGTCCTGGGGAAACTGATTATTTTGCCGGCACCCCAGTTGGTCTGGTACCGGACACTTTTCGCATGCGGTACTATTTTCCTGATGATTTTGTTTGCGAAAGGAAAGTGGGACCTTCACTGGAAAGTGATTCTTCGCCTGGCGGGAATCGGTGTGATTGTGGCGGCCCACTGGATCACTTTTTTTCATGCTATTAAGGTCTCGAATATCGCCGTAACCCTGGGATGTCTGTCTACCACCACCCTCTTTACCAGTTTCATTGAACCTCTGAGCCAGAGAAGAAGGATATCCTGGCTGGAGGTGGTCACCGGACTGGTGATTATCGGAGGAATCCTGATGATTTACAGCTTTGAAACCCGGTATACCCTCGGAATTCTTTTTTCTCTGCTGGCGGCTCTTCTGGCCAGTACCTTCAGTGTGCTGAACAAGAATATTTCTCTGCGCTATGATATCCGCCAGATCGCTTTCTGGGAGATGCTCAGCGGATTTGTTGCGGTAAGCCTCTATCTGCTGATTGCAGAAAGGCCCGAAGTTCAGGATTTCAGCCTTAAACTGAGTGACGCCCTCTACCTGGTACTGCTGGCTACTGTGTGTACTGCCTTTGCTTTTACGCAGACCATACAGGTTATGAAGAAGCTCTCAGCCTATGCCGTGGTGCTTGCCATTAATCTGGAGCCGGTTTACGGCATAATCATGGGCTTCCTGATATTTGGTGATTCTGAACGTATGACCCTGGGATTCTACGGAGGTGCAGCGGTTATCCTCCTTGCGGTGTTTCTCTTTCCTGTCATGCGGCGGAAGCTGGCATCCGCGAAGCAATAAAAAAGGCTGTCATTTCTGACAGCCTTTAATCATGCAATATCTAACTATTCCAGAATGAGCTTTGAGGTGTAACTTCCGGCTTCGTTGGATTGCTGCAGAAGATATAAACCTCTGGGGAAGCTGCTGAGATCGATGCTGTACTGCCTGCTGTCTGCAATGGAGCTGTACATAAGAGCACCGTTCAGGTTGTAAATACGGATGGCTGCTCCCTCGAGAGTGGGAACCGTGATGATGTCCCTGGCAGGATTGGGCCATGCACTTCCGCTGAGTTCAGCAAGGGGAACCGATAAACCGGTGGATGCATAATAGAAGGAGAGATCATCGTAAATGGCTACGGTGCCGCCGTGAGGATCCATGCCGCAATTGGTGAGAACGATGTTGGCTGAGTCAGGGCTGCCGGTGTACAGGCTGTCCCATTCGATCAGAATGCTGAAGCTGGTATAGCTTGCAGCTCCGGTGGGGACTTCGAGGGTACCTGTACCCACGGTATCCACCACGCCACCGTTGTTTTCCCAGAAATATACGATCACATTCATCGTATCGCCACCGACCGGGATATACTTGTACCATCCGCGGAGTTCATCCGGCTTGTCGGTGCAGGCAATACCGCCTTTAACCGACTGTGTCATGATGTCGATAACGCCGAGGGTGATCAGTCCGGGGACAAGGATGGGCTGAGTGAAAAGCACGGTGTCAGTCGTCCGTAAACGGGCTGCATAGGTGCCGCCGTGGGCATCGGTGCTCTGAAAGCAGTTGTTGACACCAAGGAGGGATACAGAACTCCAGCTTGTTGCAGCATTGGCACTGGCCCAGCCTTCAAATGTTCCGTTGGGCACCTGGGTCTGTGCGGTGCTGATCATAATGCCGGCGATAAGCACGGCTGTAAGGGTAAAGATTTTTTTCATATGGTTTTATTTTAGTTAGTATTGATTTGCAAATATACAATCTTCTGTCAACAATTAAAGAAAGACAGATGACAATTGAATTTGATAAAAAGTTGCAGACATTTACCGGATGATAGACACATGCCCGATAATTTTATGTTCTTTTCCCCGAAGATCTGTAATATGAATGATGTATGAATAAACACCTGCAGGACAGGCTTTTTCTCCGCCTGCTCTGCCATCCCAGCCTTGATACAGATCTTCTGTTTTGAACAATTCCTTCCCCCAGCGGTCGAAGATGGCCATATCGAAAGTGTTCTGATCGAAGCCTGTTATAATGGGCATAAAGATGTCATTCAGGCCGTTGCCGTCAGGAGTAAAAGCATTGGGGATGAAGATCAGCAACTGGGGATAAACGGTCAGCGGTTTCACCACGGTGTCCACACATCCGTGCTCGCTTTCCACCACAAGAGCAATGTAATAGGTTCCGGAATCTGAGAAGATATGAACCGCACTGGGCTGGCCCGCCCAGTTCTGGTTTCCAGAAGCGGGGTCGCCGAAGTCCCAAAGCCAGTTGGCCGCGTTGGTGGACTGATCCACAAAGCTAACAGTCGGATTGTCCATATCCACTACATCGGGATGCATGATAAAATCTGCGATGGGGTTGGGATAAACATTAATCATGAGGGTGTCTCTTCCGATACACCCGTACTGGTTCATCACGTTGAGCACAACGGGATAACTTCCCTGGGTGGAAAAGAAGTGCGTAGGTGCAAAATCAGTTGAAAAGGTCGTGTCAGAATACGGATCGTTGAAAAACCATACCCAGGAAGAATCCAGAATATCAGGTCCGGGTGTGAAGCCGAACTGCACGTGCAGGGGCTCGCAACCGTTTGGAGGCAGGGCAGTGAAATTGATCGCTGCGTTTTCGTATACCATTACAGTAACAGAAGCTGATCCTGTACAACCGCCGGTATTCTCCACGTAAACCGTATATGTGGTTGAAACGGAAGGCGTTGCTATGACCATAGAGGTGGATGTGTCGGATAAACCTGCTGAAGGTGACCAGTGGATGATATCTGCAGGAGAGCAGACCAGTGTTACAGAGTCGCCCTGGCAAATCGTTGCGGATTGAGGTGTAATGCTTGCACTCATGTCGGTGCCGACGGTAATGGTCTGCTGTGCCGTGCCAATGCATCCGGTAACCGGATCCGTATAAGTGTAGGTAAGAGTATGTGTACCCACCCCAGCAGTGTTTGCATCAAACATATTGTTCGATACACCGGGTCCGGAATAGGTTCCGCCCGAAGGACTCCCTGTGGTCAGCAGAAAAGCGGCCTGGTTCAGGCATACATTGGATAGCACACCGAAACTGACATTGGGATTGCTGTTGTTCGAAACCGTGGCGGAACCTGAAGTGGTGCCTGGGCACTGCCCGTTGGAAACCGAGGTGGCTGTCCAGGTGCCTGTGTTTGAAACAGAAATGGTGTAAGGTGATGAATTGATGCCGTTGACGGTGGTGGGTGTTACCCCATCAGTATAGGTGAGATTCCAGGGTGGTGTACCTGTAAAGGTGAACACGATGTCGACAGTATTTCCGGTGCCGGCGCAAATGGATCCGCCGCCGCTCACAGTCACTGAAGGCACCGGCCAAACATTGATGGTGTGTACCACATTGGCCGTGCAGGGTACACTACTGTAGGTGGTGAGTGATACATTGTAGGTTCCCGGTGCCGTATAATTGTGAGAGGGGTTCTGACCCGTGCCCGTTGAACCGTCACCGAAATCCCAGTTCCAGCTAACTATCGTTCCTTGCCCCGCGGTAGAAGAATCGGTGAAGTTAACCGCATTCCCGAAACATACATCGGTCCAGTTGAATTCGGCAATATCGGCCACCGGAACGATAGAGCTCATATTGTCCATAAGCAGGTATTGTCCGTCGGTGCATGCCGGGGGTTGTGCCCAGATCACGAACAGGATATGGTTCCAGTTCTGTGAGGGGGTGAAACTGAGGTTATAGGTTTGCCAGGTGGTGTTGGTGATCACAGGGGAAGTCCACAGCAGCTCCGATTGGTCGCAGCCGGAGTTGACGCCCGCCATTCCTCCCCATAATTGCAACTGGTCGCAATAAGGGGGCAGAACGATTCCTGTCAGAGGATCTGCTGAAGCCATAGTGGCCAGATCAATAGTGAAATTATAAGAGGTGCCCGCAACCATAGGGGAGCTGACATTCTGTCCTGCACCTT
>CALGYY010000211.1 GCA_937934705.1 uncultured Bacteroidota bacterium | reverse complement strand
GACCACCGAGATCTACACTCTTTCCCTACACGACGCTCTTCCGATCTGACAAGGGATATCTGCAAGAGGGTATCGCTTTCAAGCTGAACACTTCCGGTATCCGAAACATAGCCTGACTTGGAGAGAATATACTGATAACTGCCTTCCCCCAGGCCGCCAATGCTGTCGGTACCCACAGGGTAACCCGCACCGTTGAGGGTCAGGGCAACGCCGGTCAACGGCTGACCGAGATCATCCTGAACATCAAAGCGGATGGAATAGATGGGTGTAAGTGAGCGTTTAAGCATATATCCGTCTGCTCCGACAATGTAGCCGGTTCCATCAGGTGAAAAGAAAATTGAAGTGAGATCGCGTATCGTACCGCTTTCAACGAGAAACCATGTTTCTCCACCATCCTCTGATTTTCCGATGATCCCGTCATTGGCTACGAAATACACCGTGGTATCATCAAAATGCTTCATTTCGTTGATCCGGCTTGTGCAATTGAATTTTTGCACCCAGTTTTGCCCGCCATCATTGGTTTGGTTAATGCGTCCCCATCCATTTCCTGTCAAACCGTGATCAGCGCTCCGGAAATCCATCGCAAAAACTGAAGAAGTGGGCACACTATAAGTAGTCCAGTTAGCCCCAGCATCATCGGTGATGTTGAACGTGAGGTTACCGCTCACCATAACCGTATCATCATCAATCGCGAATATGTCATAAGACAGGTTCGTCCATGATGTCAGCCCCCAGTTATTTCCTGCATCTGTGGATTTATGAATGCCTTGATTTGTACTCAGATATGCGGTCAGAGGCCCCGTTGACACAATATCCCATACCTCACTTCCTGTGATCCCACTCACGGACATCGACCAGCTGGCTCCCCGGTCATCACTGATCATCATCACAGGTCCGTAACCACCCATATAGATTGTGGTGTCATTCACTACCGCCAGGGCCGTCAATTTGTTGGTCAGCGGAAGAGAAACCCTGTTCCAGTTAAGTCCGGCGTCCTCTGTTCTGATCAGTACCCCTCTGTCCCCCAGCGCTACTCCATTCAGATCATCCAAAAAGGCCACCCTGTTCAGGGTTGCCGGAATCGCTCCCAGGCTGGCCGTATCCCATGTCAGACCATCAGTACTGGTCATGATCAATCCCCCATCGCCCACAGCGACCAGCAGGCCCAATGGAGTGCAGGTCATCTCCTGAAGGTCAGCCGCAGGGTTCTGATACACCTGCGTCCAGTTTTGCGCCGTATCTGTTGTCCTGTACAGTTTGCCCCCGTACACACCTGAAGTCCAAACAAATCCCAGG
Source organism: uncultured Bacteroidota bacterium (assembly GCA_937934705.1). GTDB lineage: Bacteria > Bacteroidota > Bacteroidia > Bacteroidales > CAIWKO01 > CALGYY01. The sequence continues at coordinate 4,629 of CALGYY010000211.1, read as the reverse complement.
CTGTCGTTTTTAAAGAACATGCCGTATAACCTCTCAGAACCCAACCCATTCGTGCAAACAGACCATGTATTCCCCATGTCGGTAGAGCGTTCGATTTTTTGATTAATGGTCCTGCTTAGCAAATAAAGACTTCCGTCAGGGGTGGAGGTCATTCTGTGGACAATCAGGTTCCTGACAGTGTCAAATGTCGATCCCCCGTCGTAAGTCCGCTGCAAACCTCTGGAAGAGGCTGCCGGAGAGATAAATCCTGTGTCGGGCGAAAGAAAATGTGCCTGTTGTATATCATAGAAATTTGTCAGCGTCCAATTGCTCCAGTTATCACCGCCATCCTCTGTCAAAAATACCAGGTCGTAGGATGTCAGCCATCCATGATCCTCATCCAGAAAATACATATTGTTATAAGTCTCATTTACCGATAAGACTTCTGTCCAGGTTAATCCGCCATCCGTGGTTTTGAGAACTTTTGCAAAATCATAATTCAAACCTCCGCCGATATAACCCACAGAATCATTCAGAAACACGATTTTTTTCAGGTCATATCCGACATTCAGACTGATCGCCGTCCAGGTACTTCCTCCATCTGTTGTTTTCAGGCATGCGCCTGCGCTACCCACCGCAAAACCGGTCGTGGCATCCGCAAATGCCACCGAATTCAGCTGGGAGTTATACGCTGCATTGCCGAGTTCAGCCCAGCCATCGTTGACCTGGGCCCTTACACTCAGGACTGACAGGCCCAGAAACAGACCTGAGATCATCATAAACCTCAATACTTGTGATTTCATGGTTAAATGTTTTGAACACCGCAAAATTAGGTGTACTGAATTTCAGCGTACTCCGGAAAATCCCGCTTATCTTGTCCGTAATCTTACGGACAATCATCACTTCTTTACGCATTCTTAATTCATACAGAAGGGATGATCATACATATCTTTTTTGTATTTTCGAAACCCTTTATGAAACACATCACCTTATTATTCATACTGCTCGCGCTCCTGTCACTCCGGCCGGCCATGGCTCAGGAAGTAAATTCGGGCAACGACAGGGAGCAAGCCTTACTTGAGCAGTACGAGATTCATTCGAGAGCATATCAGGATCTCTCGGTTGACTCTGCCATACTCTACCAGGAAGCGGCTCTGCGTATGGCCTCACAAATCCAGGCCGGCCCGAAGGTTTCATTCCGTATTCTCAGGCAACTCGCTGTTTTGTGGCGCCTGCACGCGGATTTCAGCCAGGCTTTGAATTATGATCTGAAGGCTCTGAAAATAGCGGAATCCCTGAATGATCCGGGTTTAACGGGCTCCGCACTGAACAATACAGGAATCGATTACTACCGTATGGGGCAGTTGGAACGGGCTGCTGATTATTACAGAAAAGGACTTCAGGCCCGACTCAGGACGACCGACACGCTGAGTATTGCAGATTCATACTATAATCTCGGGATGATCCTCGATGATCTGAACAACGACAGTCTGGCTCTGATCCAGTATGGGATTGCACTGAAGCTTTTCTCAGAGATCGGTCGCTGTGACGGCATGGCGGATGTCTACAATGGCCTGGCAGGTTATCATTACAAGAGAGCCAGGATTGATTCATGCATTGAATATCTGGATCTCGCGATCAGGAAATACCAGGAATGCGGCAATGAAGAAGCGCGGTCGTTTATGAGCATTAACCTGGCGAGTTTGCTGAATATGCAGGGTAAACACAGGGAAGCAGAAGCTTACCTGAGAAGCGGGATTGAGATCGCGCGGAATGTGGGTCTGCTGTCGCAACTGCGTCAGGGGTACAAGAGTCTGAGCGAAACCTACAGCTACCTGGGGGATTACAAAAAAGCCTATGAAGCTTTGATGACCTGTAACATATATAAGGATTCCATTTTCAATACCGAACGTGCAAGAGCGTTTGAGGAATTGCAGACACAATATGAAACAGAGAAAAAAGAAAGGATTATCCTTGAGAAAGAGACAGAAATCTCATTTAAAGAGCAGGAAGCGGCTTCAGCCAGGGCAAGATTGTGGTGGCTGGCGGGACTGAGCCTGATGGCGCTCGTTCTGGCGGGACTGATTCTGTGGCGCTTTCTGGAGAAACGCAGGACATCACGTATTCTCGATCGGCAGAACAGGGAACTTAGTCAGCTCAATGCAACCAAAGATAAATTTTTCAGTATACTTTCTCACGATCTTCGCTCACCCTTGTCATCATTTGAAAAGATCACCGCAGCTCTTCTCGGGTCTGTTGATCATCTGAGCAGGGAAGACATGGCCTCCTACCTGGACGAGTTGAACCGTTCGTCCAAAGGCATTCTCTCCTTGTTGAACAACCTGCTGCAATGGTCGATGTGCCAGAGTGGCAAGATGAAAGCAGAACCGGACAAATTGCATATACAGACCCTTTGCGGAGAGCTCACGGAACTTCTTCTTCCGCAGGCCGGGCTTCGCGGCGTAAGCATTAAAAGCAACATAAGCGGAGATTTATGCGCGTTTGCAGATCAGCGCATGGTGCAGACCATCATCCGCAACCTGCTGACCAACGCGGTGAAGTTTACCCGTGACGGAGGGCAGGTTGAAATCTCAGCTTTCATAAGCGGTGACAAGATTTGCATCCGGATCGCTGATGAAGGTCCGGGGCTGACTGCAGATGAGATCGCCTTACTCTTCAGAATAGACCAGGATATCAGCAGGATTGGCGGAGGTGATCCCCGGAAAGGTGCCGGACTCGGACTTATACTATCGATGGAACTTGCCCGTCTTTGTGAAGGCGCTGTCAGGATCAGCATCAATGATGCAGGCGGCCTGAATGCTGATCTTTTATTACCTTTATGGCAGAATCAGAACAGCAATGGAAGCCATCAGAATAGGATTGGTTGATGATCACAAAATTGTGCGCGACGGGATCCGGGCCATGCTCATCGGGCGCCCCGAATACCGGATTGTTGCAGAAGCTTCCTCCGCTGAGGAAATGATCAGCTGCCTGACCCTTTCCCCCCTGCATTTGCTGATTGCCGATCTTCACCTGCCCGGCATGGATGGGCTGGGACTGATCAGACACAGCAGGGAGCATTATCCGGAAATGAAAATTATGGTGCTCTCTGCATCTGCCCATGAGGCGATGATACTGGAAGCCATAGAAGCAGGCGTTCACGGGTATCTTCATAAAGAATCTGATGCCGCAGAATTCATCAGGGCTCTGGAATGTATTCTGGGAGGGGAATCCTTTTTCGGAGAAAAAGTATCGCGTATTCTGGCCAAAGCATATATGAATCAGGCTCAGAGAAAAAACGAACAGGCGGAACAACATGCCCTGTCGGAGCGGGAGACCGAAGTCCTCAGGGGATTTGCAGACGGATTATCCTATAAGGAAATAGCGGCTCAACTGTCCATCAGTCCGCGAACCGTTGAAACGCACCGCAACCGCATTATGGAAAAACTGGGACTCGGCAGCCTGGCCGACCTCATCAAATACGCCCTCAAACAGGGGATCATCCGTTTATGAATCCTTTTTCTCTTTGAGCAGCGCTTTCAGTTCATCCAGGTCTTTCTGAATATTCTGATAGAAAACCGACGTTCGGTAACCATTCATGATCAGTTTGATGGAAACGAGCAGCACACCGGCTTCCAGCAGGAGATCCTTCGATACTCCTTTCAGAAACAAAGCCACAACAAACAAAACAACCGTAACGGCAATAACGACCAGGTTCCCCAGATCAAAGTATTTTTTCATAGGATATGATTTGGTTTGCAGAACAGAAACCGCCCCTAAGTCCTCAGGGCTTCAATCTCGTCGACCCCTTTCGGTAAATGCGGCCCCAGAATACGGGCTCCCTGATCCGTCACCAGAATATCATCCTCTATCCTGATCCCGCCGAAATCAAGATACTGCTCCGCTTTCCCGAAGTTAATATATTCAGCATTAATGTTTTCATTCTTCCACTTGGCGATCAGAGCAGGAATGAAGTAAATGCCGGGTTCTACGGTCAGGACAAATCCCGGTTCCAACCGGCGCCCCAGGCGCAGATAGGCCGTCCCGAACTGATCGATCCTGGAGGTGGTTTCATCATAGCCGACATAATTTTCGCCCAGATCTTCCATATCATGAACATCCAAACCCATCATGTGCCCCAGTCCATGCGGAAAGAACATGGCATGTGCACCGGCCTTCACGGCCGCGTCAGCATCACCCTTCATGAGGCCCAGCGCGATCAGACCTTCGGCGATCACCTTCGCGGCGAGCAGGTGGATCTCCTGGTATCTGATACCCGGCTTAATGGCCGCGATAGCGTCCATATTGGCTTTCAGTACGATTTCGTAAATCTCTCTTTGCTTCTGCGTGAAGCGTGATGAAACCGGAAAAGTGCGGGTGTAATCCGACGCATAATTCATGGTGGTTTCCGCACCGGCATCAGTAAGCAGAAGATCACCCTCCTTCATTATGTTGCCGTGATAATGATTGTGCAGCGTTTCGCCGTGAACACTGCAGATAACCGGGAATGAAACACTGCTGCCATGTGATAGCGCGATCCCTTCAATCATTCCGGATATCTCCCTTTCAAGAATCCCGGGTTTTGCACTTTTCATGGCTGCCGTATGCATGCTGACCCCTATTTCACAGGCTCTTTCAATCTCCGCAATC
>CALGYY010000210.1 GCA_937934705.1 uncultured Bacteroidota bacterium | reverse complement strand
CCCTCTGTTACGCTGATAATGACCACTCTTCTGTTTTCGCCAAGATCAAACAATGCCGGACAGACGAGATTCCCGACATTCTCAATGAAGAGAACCGAGCCTTCAGCGATTTCGAGTTTACGGACGGCCCGCTGTATCATCTCTGCATCAAGGTGGCAGCCGTTGCCGGTATTCACCTGCACCACCGGTGCCCCGGTGGCAGCAATACGCTTGGCGTCGTTCATGGTCTGCTGATCCCCTTCAATCACATAAGGCTTCAGCTCAGCCCCCAGTTCGCCGAGACTGCGCTCAAGCAGACTGGTTTTTCCGCTGCCGGGAGAGCTCACCAGGTTGATGGCAAAGATCTTTTTGGCCTCGAAGAATCCCCTGTTGCGCTGGGCAAGCAGATCGTTCTGCATCATAATCTCACGGTTCAGATTAAGCTCGTTCGTATGTCCATGCTCATGTCCATGTTCGTGCCCGTGCTCATGATCGTGATCATGGGCGTGGGGATGATCATGAGGATGGCCGTGATGGTGATGATGATGGGTATGCGTCAGATCCCCGTGGGCGTGCTCATGATCGTGCTCCTCACCGGGTTTCAGAATTTTTGCGGGACCATGCCCGTCACATCCGCAGGTATCACACATATATTAAAATATTATACGTTAACAGAATAATGGATGATTATATACTCTATGATATGCTACTTTTATTTCCGTTAGTCCTGCACTACCTCCAGTTTCAGGATCTTCAATTCCTGTCCTGCCACTACATCCAGCCTGTGGCTGCCGCATTTTGCACACGGGCTGAACAGATCCGGCATGGGGCTTTCCGCGCCGCAGGATTCACATTTCCCTTTACCCGGTGTTTCATGAAATACGATTTCTGCACTTCCGGCCGGACTATCTTTCAGGCATACGGATAATGCAAACCGCAGGGCATCCGTTTCAATCCCGGATAAACAACCGATTTCCAGATGTACACTTACCACCCTGTCGGCCCCGCTTTCGGCGAGACTATCACTGATGATTCCGGAAATATTCTCTGCTATGGATAATTCGTGCATTGCGTCCTCCGGAGGCAAAGTTAGGTATTTTGCAACACCTTAAGGACTGATGACTTTTTCTTTTTATCTTTGAGTACTACAGATTTTATCCTGATGACCATGAAAAAATCATGTATGTTTTTTCTTTTGCTTCTGCTGGTGAATGTGGCAGAAGCACAGCAGAAGGTTTACCTGACCCTGGTCACCCATAATGAAGAGGGTGATTTTTTCTGTACCAATCAGAATGCATACAGGGCCAACCGAATCTGGGTGAAATACCTCGTCGACAGCCTGACTTCAAAAGGGGTGTCATGGAGTTTCCAATCTGACTGGAGATACCTCACGGCACTGACCAACCCTGTTTTTGAAACAGCCATGGTGATGAGTCAGACCAATAACAAGAATATTCTGAAATGGGCTCAGGAAGACAAGGGGCTGGAGATCACACCTCATGCGCATGAAAGTGTGTACAATTATGCGGATGTCTATCACCTCCATTTCGAAGCCGGTGTGGTGCCCGACAGTATTGCCGGAGGGCACCTGTACAATGCTTCACAGGGCTTTGGTTCGTGGATGGAACTCAAAGCCGGCATCTTTGGCGTTCAATTTCCTGCACAGTTCTTCAAGCCAGATATCCTTTGGGGGGCGGGAACCCCCGGGCATGTGAGCGACCCCTTGATTCACGGATGCTGGCACCCGCTTGATACGCTGGATTTTCTGGCCGAGGACAGTAATAGCAGCCTTAGTGTTGTTGGTCAGGGTTGCCGCTTAGTGGTCGATACTGCCTACAGTATCAGCGAAATGATGGATGTGATCAGAGGGGTTGTAGAGACGATGCAGGCTGGTGGTTTTCCATCTGATATGATCATCAGCCAGGAGATTTTTATGTCGCAAAGCAAGATGGACAGCCTCAGAGCGCGGCATCTGATCAGTTTCATTGATTCAGTTAACCTGAGCTTTGTGAACACAGGACTGGCCGAATGGAAAAGCATCAGAGAGATCAAAACGATCTGGCAGAACCAGTTTTCGGAAGAGCCTGTAAAACAAGCATGCGGTGATTTTATGATATCCGGGAAGTGGCCTCCGGCGGGCACATTCTCTGTTTTCCCGAATCCTTTTTCAGACCAGCTGTATATTGATACTCCGGAAACTGTGGATTTGACCTTACTCAGTATTGAAGGCAAAGTCCTTTTTCACGATCATATTTCTGCCGGCACCACAGTGCTCAGTCTCGGGTTCCTTGCGAAGGGAATCTATATTTTCCGTGTACAAAACCGCAATAGCGTCGAAAGTATCAAAGTGCTCCGAGATTGACGGAAACGAACGGAATCCCGCTGGCCATGCGATGTATATCGATTTCAGTCTTATAAATACGGCTGAGCACGCTTGTCAGCAAGCTGTCAGGATCATCCTGTCGTATGGGCTCCACTTGTCCGTTCGACAATCCAAGGATGTTGCTGCCAACAGCCATGGCAAAGCCCGGATCATGAACGACCGCCAAGATGGTCATGCCTTCCTTACCGAGTGTTTTCAGCAGAGCTGCCAGCCTGACCTGATTGCTGAGATCCAGGTGAAGCAAGGGCTCGTCCATCAATAGTATACGGGGTTCCTGCGCCAGTAATCGTGCGATCATCACCATCTGCTGTTCCCCGCCCGATAATTCACCGAGGTTTCTCGTTCTCAGATGCAGAAGTTCAAGCTTTTCGAGGACAGCCAGTGTGGCGCGGAAATCCTCCTTCGAAGGATTCAGCCGGCTGAAGCGGTAACGCCCCGTCAGTACAACTTCCTCAACTGTCAGCGGGAGTTGCATCGGATAATGTTGCGGAAGGAAGCCGATCATGGAGGCACGTTCAATACTGCCCAGTGTATGAAGTGACCTCCCGAAAATACGGATGTCTCCGGATGTGGGTTTCAATTCCCCGCTGATGAGGCGGAGGAGGGTGGATTTTCCGCAGCCGTTCCGCCCCAGCAGGAAATTCAGACTGCCCGGTGATAATCCGGCGCTGACTTCCTTCAGTAATTCCTCCCTGTGGTAAGAAAAGCTCAGCTTGTCGAGTTGGATGGCTTTTACGTCCCCCATACGATCTTTGATCTTTTTAATATAAAGATGAACACGGGGGCTCCGATCAGCATCGTGATCACCCCTGCAGGAATTTCATAACTGCCCAGGATGCGCGATAGCGTATCAATCACGAGCAACAGGCAGCCTCCGGCCACAAAACTGACAGGTGCCAGTTTCCGGTGATCGGCGCCTGTTACCATCCTGACCATGTGGGGAACAATCAGATCGATGAAACCAATGATGCCGCTGACCGCAATGGCGCCGGAAGTAGCAAGCGTCGCCAGCAGTATGATCAATCCTCTTTGCACCGGCACATTCATCCCCGAAGAACGGGCTTCCTGGTCACCCAGAGAAAGCAGATTGAGTCTCCAGCGGAAGATCAGTATACCCGCAACCCCGATACCTGCAGGAATGAGTGAGGTCCACAGTTTTGTATTGTTGGCATTGTGAAGGTTGCCCATGGTCCAGTGTACGATCGTTTGAAGTTTGAAAGGATCACTCAGGTACTGAACCAGCGTGAGCAGAGCGGTGAAAATACCGCTGACGATAATTCCGCCAAGCACCAGGTGAAGCACAGCGAGCTTCTTTTTCCTGACCGCGATCAGGTAACATAAGAAAGTGGCCAGTGCTGCGAAAAGAAACGCCGAAGCCTGCGGAGGCATGAAGCCCCAGGCCAGGGCCAGTGCAGCTCCAAAAGCAGCGCCTGAAGACATTCCCAGTATGTACGGACTGGCCAGGGGATTCCGGAAAATCGCCTGCATGGCTACGCCCGCCAGGGATAGTGCCCCGCCTGTAAGAAAGGCGAGCATGATCCTCGGAAACCTTATTTCCCAGAGAATCAGTCCGGTTAGTTCGGGATGAGTGCCGGCATCCGCAGGGCTGCCTGTCTTCCAGCGGATCCATTCCAGAACTGATTCCCAGCCCCCCTCTCCTGATGGTCCGATAAACATGGCCAGGGTCGCCAGTAAAACGGGAACCAGAATCAGCAGCAGTATACTGAATGTACGCTTCATCAGGTGCAAAACTACTATTATTCCTTTTTGATCCTATCAGGCGAAACCGCTCTTTGCTCCGTTTGAAGTCTGCTCATCGCTTCAAATGGAATTGATAGAGTGAATCCATCAGATGGCTTTCGCTGAGCAGGGAATCATTCTGGCTGTATGCTTCCGGATAGGCCCACTGTGCGACCATTCGCGCTGCATTCAGATACTTCAGGGTCCAGAAATCGCAGGCGAAAACAGAAGGCAGCTCGTAGACGCGCTTGCTGCGAATGGCTTTCATCTGACTGAAACCGGGTTCCGTCATCACATCAGCAGGATCGAGCTTTTCATTATACCACATGATGATCAGATCCGGATCCAGTGACAACAAAGTTTCTTTATTGATGACCAGGTGCTCATCTTGGTTTTTAACCACGTTTTCAAGCCCGGCCAGTTGAAATAACTCTTCAACCGTACTGCGGCTGCCGGAGGTTTCCAGCACTCCCTGTGACCACATGAAGTAGGCCCGCTGACGGTCCTCACCACTTATTTGCCGGCGAAAGGTTTTCTTTTGGGCTTCAGTGAAAGCGAGCAATTCACGGGCACGTTCTTCCCGGCCGGTAATGGTGCCGAGATCCCTGATTTCTTTGTGAACATCTTCGAAACTGTGCAGCATGACCGCATATACAGGAATACCCAGACGCTCAATATTTTCAATGACATCTGTTTGTTCAGCCCAGATAATCACAAGCTCAGGTTTTATGGCTGCCAGCGACTCCAGGCTCACAAAATCCCAGTTGCCCGGCGCGGGCATTTCACGTTTGCTGATGCGGACGTCGAGCCTAGCATACCAGGGGTAGAGGTCTGCTTTGTAGACCGATTGCGGAACCCCGGCGATCAGGCTGTCGGCTCCGAGCATATAGAGTGCGCTCAGCGCACTTTCTATCAGGCAAACGATGCGTCGCGGGGGTTGGCTGAAGCTGAGTGTTTCTCCCCTGAAATCTTCAACAACTATGGCATCACCAGGGCTATCAGTTTCGCCGGGATGGGAGCGAAAACAGGCCGTGAACAGCAGAATGCTGAACACGGCCATAACAACCAACTTTGAAACAAACCTGATCATATAGTTACTTTGATGCCCCCGCTGAGAGAGAAGCCGGGATCCTGGAACTGCCAGGGCATTTTAAACCTGTTGTCGGTCAGGTTGTAGAAGTTCATATAGAGCTCTACGCCCTGGTTTTTCTCCGCGCTGATGAAGAAGATCTTACTGATGGAAGCGTTGAGCAGTTCGTGTCCGGGCACCGGACTGCGGCCGCTTTTGGAAGAACTGTCGTAATAATAATCAGAATAATGAAGAGAAGTGCTCAAACGGAAATGGTAAGGCAGTCTTGTGCTGATCCCGATATTGGCGACGGATGAAGGGGCAAAGGGGACATAAGCGCCGTCCTGATCAGGATCCTTATCGTTGAAAACGCGACTGTTCATCCAGGTATAATTGGCAAAACATTCCAGCCATTTCAGAGGGGTGCAAAGTATGGCGACTTCAGCGCCCGGTGCGCGGGTTTGTCCCGCGTTGATACTCTGGGTTTGCGACGGATCCTGTGATACCACATTGTCAATAATGGCGTTGCTTACTGAGGTCAGGAATCCGCGGGCTGAAATCCGGATCAGCGATGCTTTCTGCCATTCAATCCCCAGGTCAATCCCGAGACCGGATTCAGGCTTCAGATCCGGATTGGGCAGTTGCCCGTTTTGGCCGGCCACACCAAGCGAACTGAGAGGAATCGTGCCGCCAATCGATTTCAGTCCGGGTGCCATAAAACTATTGCCTGCATTCGCAAAGACCGAAAGTCCTTCCAGGGGCCTGTATCTGACTCCCCCGCTGTAGAGAAAGCTGGTCCAGCTCTGGTTTTCATTCCCCGGTGCCTGCCCGCCCAGCAGGCTGATATCCGCAGCTGTGTAATTGAAACGGCCGCCTGCCCGGATGCTGATCTTGCCGAAAACCAGTTCTTCCTGAACGTAGACCCCGCCCTGCATAGATAATGCATCATTGCCCGGGATCTTGTCGCCTGCAATGGGGTCACTCCAGGTATAATACGCAGCCTGCTGGTAATCAATCCCTGCCGTCAGCAGGTGGCTTTTACCGTGTTTGTAAAAGAAGGAGAGATCAAGAGGAATGATCGCCTGACGGGCGCCGTTGTCGGAAACGAGCTGGAGATCGCCGCCTGAAGAGAAATTATCTTCCTGCCAGGTCCTGCCGTAAGATCTGTATCCGGCTTTGAACTGAAGCGAAGCGGCCGGACTAAGCTCGCCATGATACGCAAGCTGAATCAGGTCATAGTTATGGTCGTACTTTCTGTTGGGGCGACCGGCATCACCATTGTGCAGGGTGTGGTTGATGAACATACTGATCCTGTGATTTTCTTTCTGTCCGAGATAAACACTGGCACCCCCGAAGAATTTCGCCTTGTTGTATTCAGGATCATCCACCATATTCAGCCAGGAGCCTTCAGTTCCGTAATCCGTATAGTCTGATTTTTCATAGGATGCCCCCCCGAAACAATGCAGCCTTCCGGCATGGTTCTGAAAGTAGAGGCGGTTTCTCAGCGTGTAATAATAGCCGTAGTCAATGGCATACTGCACCATGGGATCTTCTATCCGTTCTTTCATCACCAGGTTGACGGTTCCTGCCAGCGGGCTCTGGTTCCCGGCAAAATCCTGCGACAGGTAATTTGAATAGAGGACAGAAGCCGGCCCACGCTGAATTTCAATGCGTTGAACGCCCATGAGGTCAAGTGACATGGGATCCACGAAAGCATCGATGGGCAATCCGTTCAGCATATAGGTGCTGTATTTCGGACCAATCCCGCCATAGGTTCCCCAGTTGGCATCGTTACGCGAAAGAGCCGTTACGGCCATACCCGGAAGATGTGCAATGGCTTCTGAAATATTCCGGTTTCCGGATACCAGCTGATCGAACTGATCAGCGTAAGTAATGTCAATTGTTTGAGTGAGCAGCCCGCGGATGCGTTCCACTTTGCTCGAGGTGATGCTGACTTCATCCAGGTCGATGCGCCTGATGGTATCCGCTTCCTGGCCTGACACCGACAGGATATACAGGGAAAAAGCAAGCCCGAACCATAGCCTAATTGCGATTCTCATACTTGTTACGATTTGTGACACATTATTTTATTTAGTAACACTATTATTTCAAAAAAAATGAACTACAATCCAAAAAACTCAATACCCAGTCCGCAAATCAGAATGGTAGCACCGGCAATTGTGTGCATCCATCGCTCCAGCCATTTGGTAGAGAAGAGCCGGAGTCCTTTCAGGGGCAGCAGGACCATCACCAGCATGGTGGCGATCGTTACGACTGAAAAAACGCCTGCAACCATCACTGTACCCCATGTGCTTTCTTTTGCAGCAGGGTACATCAGCAATGGAATCAGGGGTTCGCAGGGACCGAAAACAAAAATGGTGAAGAGGATCCAGGGGGTGAGATTTGCTTTGTGTTTGTGGGCATGTACAGGGATCTTCTCTGATGCATGCTTATGCTCATCACTTGAATTACAGATGTTCCCCTTTTCTGAATGATGTTCATGTTCATGAGCGTGTATGATTTTATTACCGTGCACATGAAAGTGTTCGTGTTTTCTGTTCCTGATACCTTTCACCAGTCCCCAGATGAAATAGGCCAGACCAAAAAGGATGAACAGCCAGGCGGCTGCACTGCCCCGGTATCCTTCAAAAAATTCAAGACGTGCAACCCCGATTCCGAAAGCGATCCCTACAGCCCCCAGGATGATGGAACTGCCAACATGACCCAGCCCGCAGAGTACGGTGATCCAGGTGGTTTTTACCCAGGTCCATTTCCTGGCTTTGGCCATTACGATGAAGGGAATATAGTGATCCGGACCGGAAAGGGTATGGATAAAACCCAGTGCCGCAGCAGTTCCGGTCAGCGCGGCAATCGTCTCATTCATAAAGAAAATTCCCCATATTCAGTGTTACGAAATATTGAATAGTAACACCGCAAAAGTATAAAAATAATGACAGATATAAGGGGTAATCAACAAATTCTGGGGAGTTGCTCACCGCTGAGCATGTCCACGATGCGTTCCCCGCCGGTCACGGTGTCCATCACCACCCTTCCGCTATGAGCATCGGTCAGGTGTCCGATCATGCATGCGGAAGCACCCAGCGGGTGTTGTTTTAAGAGGGCAAGGGCTTCCCCGGTCCTGGAAGCGCTGACCAGGATCACTGCTTTGCCTTCGTTGGCCATGTGCAGGGGGTCGAAGCCGAACATCTCGCAGAAGCCGGCCACCTGAGAGCTTACGGGAATGTCTTTTTCGCTGATCCGGGCACCCAGTTTCCGACCGGCAGCAAGCTCGCACAAAACGGTAGCCAGTCCGCCCCGTGTGGCGTCGCGCATGAATTTCAGGTCTTCTCCCAGTATAAAGAGCGGAAGCAGCATTGAGTTCAGGGCGGCGCAATCAGAATTTACTGCAGGTTCGAAACTGATATTGTTTCGCGCAGCCATCACAGCCGTACTATGATCGCCAATGCTGCCGTTAATGATGATGGCATCACCGGGAGTGCAAAGGGAAGCTTCCCTGAGGTGCATCAATGACGGCTCAATGGCACCTATACCGCTGGTATTGATAAAGATCCTGTCACACTTGCCTTTTGGAACCACCTTGGTGTCACCGGTTACAATTTTTACCCCGGCCAGTGCAGCCTGCTCTGCCATGGTTTCTGCAATGGCTTTCAGATCTTTCACCGGGAATCCTTCTTCAATGATGAAGCCTGCACTCAGGGCCAGCGGCCTGGCTCCCGAAACCACAAGATCATTCACAGTGCCGCAAACTGCCAGTTTCCCGATATTCCCTCCGGGGAAAAATATCGGGTCAACCACGTAAGAATCAGTGGTAAATGCCAGATTTCCGCTTCCGCTGCCGACCAGGGCGGCATCAGCCGGAAATCCTGACTGCTGTCCGAAAGCTTTGAAAAAGACTTCAGCGATCAGTTCCGCGGAAAGCCTTCCCCCGCTGCCATGCCCCATTCTGATGATAGCTTCCTCTTTCATTTCATCCCTGTATTCTGAAGATAAACTGATTTTTCATCTTGTTCCTGAACAGATAAATCACAAAATAATAGGGTACCAGAACCGCCAGTGCCATAAGTCCTGAAAGAGCTTCATTGGCGGTGAGGGTCCAGAAAATGATCAGAGTGGCCATCAGCAGGATGAAAGGCAGGAGGTAGGCGTATAAAACTGCTTTCATACCCATACTTCTTTCCATCACGATGGTGACCAGATCTCCTTCGCTGACTTTCAGATGCAGCGGAATGCTCACTACCACCACTTTTTCTTTCATATCGGAGAGGCTGCAAAGGCTTTTGGCATGACAGGAGCCGCAGGCCGATTGCTGAAGGATTTTCACTTCGGCCTTGCTTCCCGAGATCTTTTCGATACTTCCGCTATGGTATACGTTTTCCTGCCTGCTCATGTTTTGGTATTTCCTCTGATCATGGATTGCTGGTGGAGACCGGAATGATCTTCCCCTGATGATATTCAGAGCCCCGTAATGCGAAGTCTGCAATGTACTGACCCATTTTTGCCGCAGATACGGGAGCCTGATAGCCCGGGAAGGCTTTTTTTAACATCGGGGTGTCAACAGCTCCGAGGGCAAGGCAGTTGGCTCTGATCCCGTAAGGACCCAACTCTGCTGCGAGACATTCGGTGAGACTGCATATTGCGGCTTTGGAAGCACTGTAAAGAGAAAGTCCCGGGTATTTCTGACTTCCCTGATAACCGCCCATGCTGGAGATCATCAAGATATGGGATCCCGGCCGCATCAGCGGGATGATTTCACGGGTCAGCAGAAAAACCGCTTTCACATTCACATCAAACTGGGTATGGTAATCTTCTTCTGTCTGATCAGTGAATGCCTTGTTGACCAGCTGCCCTGCATTGTGGATCAGAATGTCAACGTATGCAAGCCTGTTCTCTGCTTCTCTGGCGATTTCAGTTGCAGAGCCGGGCAGACTCAAATCGGCGGAACAGGGGATGACTTTCGGATTCCGCAGATTCCTGAGGCGGACCGTATTTCTTGAAACCGCAAGGATGCAGTGTTTTCTGCTTTCTGCAAGGAATTTTACAGTAGCAAGTCCGATCCCGTTTCCGGCACCGGTGATGATCATCTGTTTATTTGCAGAAGCTGACAAATTCGCGTTTTATTGACTATACGTCGATACGGGCGTATTTGGCGTTCTTCTCAATGAATTCACGACGGGGCGGGACTTCATCCCCCATAAGCATGGAGAAGATGCGGTCAGCCTCAGTGCCGTTGTCAATGGTTACCTGGCGCAGTGTTCTGAACTCCGGATTCATGGTAGTCAGCCAGAGCTGTTCGGCATTCATTTCCCCGAGACCTTTGTAACGCTGGATGTGAACGCTGCTTTCTTTACCGCCCTGTGCCAGTTCCTTCACGTATGCTTCGCGTTCTTCTTCATTCCAGCAGTATTTTTCTTCCTTTCCCTTTTTGATCAGGTAAAGGGGCGGGGTTGCTATATATACATATCCTCTTTCAATCAGTTCTTTCATATACCTGAAGAAGAAGGTGAGGATCAGCGTGGCAATGTGACTTCCGTCAACGTCGGCATCCGTCATGATCACGATCTTATGGTAGCGGAGACGGTCAAGGTTGAGAGCCTTGCTGTCTTCATCAGTTCCAATGGTGACACCCAGTGCCGTAAAGATGTTTTTGATTTCCTCACTGTCGAAAATCTTATGTTGCATGGCCTTTTCCACATTAAGGATCTTTCCCCTGAGAGGCAATATCGCCTGAAACCTCCGGTCGCGCCCCTGTTTGGCCGTACCGCCTGCCGAATCACCCTCAACCAGGTAAAGCTCGCATTTGGCCGGATCGCGTTCGCTGCAGTCGGAAAGCTTACCGGGCAGGCCGGAACCGGATAATACATTTTTCCGCTGCACCAGTTCCCTGGCTTTGCGGGCTGCATGCCTGGCCGTTGCGGCAAGTATCACCTTGTTCACGATCAGGCGGGCCTCTTTGGGGTGCTCATCCAGGTAGTAATTGAGGAGCTGGCTGGCCAGTTGATCCACTGCACCCATCACCTCGCTGTTGCCGAGCTTGGTCTTCGTCTGCCCTTCGAACTGGGGTTCCATGACCTTCACCGAAATGATCGCAGTAAGCCCTTCCCTGAAATCATCACCGTTGATGTCGAATTTCAGTTTGGCCAGCATACCTGATTTTTCCGCATAAGCTTTCAGCGTACGGGTCAGCGCCCTGCGGAAACCTGCAAGGTGTGTTCCTCCCTCATGCGTGTTGATATTGTTGACGTAAGAATGGATATTCTCTGCAAAACTGGTGTTGTATTGCATGGCCACCTCGATAGGAATGTCATTCTTCTCTCCTTCAATATAAATCGGCTCAGGAATGAGTTTTTCCCTGTTCGCATCCAGGTATTCGATGAAATCCTTCAGCCCCTCAGCACTGAAGAAAGTGTCTGTGGGATAGTTCCCGTTCTCATCCTTTTCTCGCAGATCCGTAATCGTCAGGCTGATCCCTTTATTCAGATAGGCCAGTTCTCTCAAACGCGACGAAAGAATATCGTACTGGTACTGGGTGGTGGTAAAAATTGTATCATCAGGCGTAAAGGTAATGATCGTCCCGGTTTCATCTGTCGTTCCTGTCTCCTTAACAGCATACTGGGGATCTCCACAGCAGTACTCCTGCTCCCATATTTTGCCATCGCGCTTAACCGTCACTTTCAGATGCTTGGATAATCCGTTCACGCAACTGACCCCGACGCCGTGCAAACCGCCGGATACCTTATAAGAATCCTTGTCGAATTTTCCTCCTGCGTGGAGTACTGTCATAACTACTTCCAACGCCGATTTCTGTTCCCCTTCATGAAAATCAACGGGAATCCCGCGACCGTCATCAATCACCGTGATAGAATTATCAGGGTGTATCTGAACCTGTATATTTTTACAATAACCGGCAAGTGCCTCGTCGATCGAATTGTCAACCACTTCGTAAACAAGATGGTGCAAGCCCCGCTGACTAACATCGCCAATGTACATGGCGGGACGTTTCCTTACGGCTTCAAGCCCTTCAAGTACTTTAATGCTGTCGGCAGTGTAATTCCCGTTTCCGTTCCCGTTTCCTTTGATTTCTTCTGACATAACTGTGTCTTTCTCTTTCATTATCAGTGAATTTCAGCAAAATATCTTAAGCCAGCACAAAGGTAATCAAATGATCGGGAAAGGAGGCGTTTTTTAAGGGAAAAATTGTGGTTTTTTATTAACAAATCCCAAGTTGTTTAAATACCAGTAAAACAGTATTATATCAAGCTTTCAACTGCTTCCGGGGGCCTTTCTTTGGAGTCCGGTGATGATTGTTGAAAAACGGATCTGATCAAACACGGAAAATCAGGTATATTTGCTCAGACAAATCAAACGTGAATTATCATGAAAAAGATTGTATTTTCAGGCATTGCAGGACTTTTCATTCTGTTGTTGACGGGTATTCTGTCCTGCAGCGGACCCTCAGCAGGCGATGGACAAGAACAGGCGGCTGACACTGTTGCGGTGGCTGATGCGGCTGCAGATTCTTCCCTGATAACAGTACAGGAGACGACCGGTAACTGGAAGTTCGTCATTACAGGTACGGGAGAGTTCGATGAGCCCATTTCTTCAGTTTATTACCTTTCGGACGGTAAGGAGCACCTTCTGAAGGAAGGATTGATGGGAACTCCTGCAGAGATCATAAGGGATGATTATCCTTCCTATAATATTCCCTCTTCGGCTCTGAACGCCTGCATGGCCTGGTGGGCGGGTGCCGGTGATGTTTTTTATATCGTCGGCTCAGGCTCAGATCTTGTGGCTTACCATGGTGAGGTCGGTGAAGGCATGGACTTCAGCACCGATATAAAATTTGTAAAGCTGAAAGTGCTGAAATAGCCGTATTATTAGTGTTTTGAAGCCTCATCACTCTTCAGGAGAAGCGCATCTTCAAGTGCACGTATCCTTTTCTCCTGTTCTGCAACGATCTGAAACAGATATACGCAGATCTGTTCGTATTTCACACCTTCGATTATTCCTGTTTTTTCCCTTTGCTGGAATCCATATTCGTTCAGAATGTCCTGGCCTGAAGCATCTTTTTTCGCCTGGTATTCCCATATGACCAGTTCAGGGATCACTTTGGCCACCTCTTCAGCGATGAAACCACTTTCCAACTCCCCGTTGCCCCCGGCCTCCTTACGGTACCTGAAACTGACCGGGCGGAGCGAGAGAAATTTTTCGCGGTCGACAACCAGTGGTTTTACATCTACTTTATAGCGGATGCTCGAAGATAAACGGTAAACCGTTCCGCTTGAAATCACAAGGCTGGTTCCGGAACTGCTTCCAATACTGGTAGGAACATAGAAGTTGGACGAACTGCCTACCACCAGGCCATAGGAAGGCGGGTAGGTCCCGATACCAAGGGCATCCTGTATCCTCATATCGCCATCAACATCCACATCGTAGGATGAGGAAACGCTTGAACCCACTGCCAGATTTCCGTAAACGCGCAAAGTATATGAAGAGCTGGGAGTCGTCCCAATCGCCATGTAATCTGCAAAATGTGCTGATCCGTCAACACTGAAATCGTATGAGGAGGAGGGGGATGATCCGAAGCCCGAGTTACCATAAACCCTGAAGCGATAAGAGGAAGATGGAGTCGTGTTGACTGAAACATAACCAGTAGAACTGATCTGCAAGGCGTCTGTGCATTCCCAGGTTCCGCTTCCCGCGCCCCGGATGCTGTAGTTCGTGTTAAGGCTCGTCCCGCAGGCTACGTTGGCTCCTGAAGCCCCTGTTGGCCCTGTTGGCCCCGTAGGTCCTGTACTTCCCGAAACCGCCTGATTGGCATAGAGCGCATAAGGTACACTCAGCAACTGATGACTCCCCATTGAAACCCAGGAGCTTCCTCCGCTGGCATCCAGCTCCATGTCGAGGTATTTGGCCCCGCTCCCCCAATTGATGGTCTGAAAATTCCCTGATACCACACTGCCCCCGCCGATCTCCAGTGTGACCAGGCCGAAGGTGTTGGTGTTCACCAGATGGGTCTCCGAATAGAGTATTGTCCCTGAAGGACTCAAATCACGTATACTCACTCTGAAACTGACCGGCTGGTTATCGATGATGTCACCGTTCATATCACGGGCAACCGCCTGATAGTTGAAACGGGCGGGCGACTGGGCTGTGGCGCTCACACAGAGCACAATGAGGGCAATGAAAAGCAAGTTTTTTTTCATCGTTTTAAGTTTATGACACGGTAAATATACAAAAAAAACTTTGAAAAGTCCGCCTGGAAAAGGATGCATGAAAAGGTTCTGTATTTTCGCACAGCGGAATTATGGCCATGAAGCAGAAAGTAAAAAAGTTCATCGGGGAATGGTGGAAAGATGTTTATTCCACGGTCTGGCTGATGTTCAAGATCATGATACCTGTTTCGATAGTCGTCAAGATCCTGAAGGAAGTGGGCGCCATCGAATGGATAGGGGAACTTCTGGCGCCTGTCATGCAGTGGGTGGGACTGCCGGGTGAAATGGGTCTGGTATGGGCTACAGGAATGATTACCAACCTTTTCGGCGGACTTCTCGCATTCTTTCAGATTTCTGAGGGAATGAATCTCAGTATTGAGCAGGTGAGTGTGATCTCTGTGATGATGCTGGTGGCACATACTTTTCCGATTGAGCTTGAAATTGCCCGAAAAGCAGGAGTAAGAATCTGGTTCTCATTTCTTTGGCGTTTCCTTTTCGCTTTTGTTCTGGGATGGCTGATTCACCTGGTCTATAGCCGCATACCCATGTTTTCCGCAACGGCTACGGTAAGCTGGCGGCCCGAAGCTGCCCCGGATCCCTCCCTGGCAGACTGGGCGCTGGGAGAATTGAAGAGCTATGCCATTATTCTTGCATTCATCGTTTCATTGATACTCGTAGTGAAACTGATGAAGGAATTCGGACTCATCCGACTGATTCAGAAAGCACTCGCGCCCCTGTTCAGGCTGCTGGGCATTGGGGAGAATGCCACAACGGTGACCATCATTGGTCTCACCCTCGGCATCGTTTACGGAGGGGCATTGATCATTAATGAGTCCGGAACCCGGGAGATCCGCAGGCGCGATGTCTTTTATTCTTTGGCCTTCATGGGTTTGTGTCACAGTGTGATTGAAGATACCCTGCTCGTTGTTGCCATCGGAGCCGACTGGATCGCCGTTTTGCTGATCAGGCTGGTATTTGCACTTCTTCTGACGGCAGTGCTGGTTCGCCTGATGAACCGACTCAGCGACAGGAATTTCATGAGGTTCATGATGACCCGCTCAGCGCTTCAGAATGGCGTTACTAAGGATAAAACTCAATGAATCAATTGAATACTCGTCGTATAGGCTTGGCCACCTGAAGCGATTTTCAAATAGTAAAGCCCTTGCTCCAAATGATCTAAGTGCAGAATGATCTGTTGGTTTGTGATCTTTACATTGATGAAATCTCCAATGTGCTGACCACTAACGCTATAAATCCCGATATCCGCTGTTTCTCCACAATTCGGCAGCGAGAAGTAAATACTGCCCTGACTGGGATTGGGCATGGCCTCGATCCGCTCAGCATGCTGATTTTCAATGTAACCCATGCTGAAATCGAATTCATCAGCCCCAATGTCAGGACTCGTACGGTTTTGGAGGTCAATATCCTGTGTGATACCACTGATAGCGATACCGGAATTTCCGGGGAGCCCCCCGCTGATATGAAGGTTGGAATCACTCACAAAAACAGGCAGTTGGTTCAGAGAATACAAATCCTGCCCTGTAGCATTCCTCCAGTCGATCAAACTAATGATGTCTCCTGTGTAATAAGCCAGGCGACTTCCGCTGCTGTAGAGCAGGTTGAAATCACTGTTGAATTCCGGCGGTTCAAGATAGGTGAAAAATGCATACCCGCCTGCCTGATTGACAGCGATATTGTTCCTGATTGTCAATCCGTCACTCATAAATCCTTCAAAAACAATAGCTTTGCTGTATGTGTCCAATCCTGTGATATTCACACTGTTGAACACAATTACCTGATTGGTTGATGATTGGCAATTGATTCCGATGGCCTCTGTCCCGCTGTTATCCGTGTAAATCGAGATGAAATTGTTGTGAATGATAGAAGGTGAGGCCGGGTAAGCATCACACATACTGACGAATATGCCTTGCCCTGAGCCTGTTATTGGCATGTAAATGACATTGCGACCCACTTCAAAGGCCTGATCGCAGTATTGCAGGTGTACCGCCCTGAAATTGGGGTTTAATGCCTTGGTCGTTATCGTGTTGTCCATGATCTTAAAATCAAAATTGTTCGAGCAGTAGACCGCCGAATAATACTGATCTTCAAATCGGTTGCCGATGATCTGAAGCCCGGATTCTTCTGCCTCCGTTCCGTAGAGGTAGCATCCATATGATCCGTCAATGAACACATTTTCACTGAAAAGAATGTTATGGTTGTCGTAAGTTGAGGAAAAAACCAATGCCTGAGCTGTCAGTGCCTGTGAAGTTTCCGTCCCGCTGATCACGTTGCCGTGAAAAGTAAGATCACCGGCAGCACTGTCGATCACGATCACATTGGCATGGCTGCTTCCGCCTGAGGCTATGGTCATATCATTGAAGCTGATGAATCCGGTGTTGTGAAAAAGCAAGGTGTAATTGTCGTTGGATCCTGTTGGAGTAGGGGTGAAGCTCAAAACCACATCCTCCGGATTTCCGCTCTGTGATTTGAATGTCACCGTATTGGCCGGTCCCAGACCGCTGATCCCGGTCAGGATCAGCTGTTCTGTATAGGTTCCGTTTTTGACCTCGAAGGTGACTGATCCGCTGATTCCCTCTGTTTGCAAAGCATTTACTGCCCCGGTGAAGGTGGTGTAATCCGAGGGCGCTGTCCCGATGATCCTTGTCCCGCTAAGTTGTGCACGGACGCTTATGACTGAAAGTAACAGGGCGCTTGCAGTTCCCAGCCTGAATAATAGTTTAGTCATAAATTTATAATTATATGTATAATTAATTATAAGATGTTGATTCCATCTTTAAATGTTGGAAATTCAATCTTTGGGAGTAATTCCTGGCGCATTCTTCCGGTATCCCCATAATAGGATGACGTACCTATACGTACAAAATCTCTGGTAAGGGGACTCCTTGTGCCGAACAGCAGGGAAAACAGTTCAAAGTGCCAGGCTGCAGTCATAATCAGCCAAAGGGGCATTCTCCATGGTTTGTGATATCCCCAGTGTTGACAGATAGCGTCAAGGAATTCCTGCAGGCTTTGCTGCCCTTCATCACCCACGTGATAGATGCCGCTGATCCCTGGCAGTTGCACTGCCCGGCTGGCAGCTTCCAGAAAATCGGGAAGGGAAATCAGGTGGATCATGGTAGGTTTTCGCCACACACCCAGCATTCTTCTCCGTGCAAACCAGCGGGCACCTTCTATCATCAGGATTCCGCTGGCGTAAACCATACCCACTCTTAGGATGATTGCTTCAAGTCTATAACTTTCCGCAACCTGTAACAGAATTTTTTCTTCTTCAAGTCTCGTCCTCGCGTGAACCGAGGAGGGTTTCCCTTTGATGTGACCTTGAGCCGGATACTCAGGCGTTGTTTCCCCTTCAACATGAGGAAAGCTGATGAGGATGAGCCTCTTCACCCCGCTAAGCAGGGATGCATCCAGGAGGTTTTTGAAGTATAGCGTATTGGTGACCGGAAGAAATTTCTCAGGATGATGTCTGAATAAAACACCTGCAAAATGTACGACTACTGAAATTCCGGCCAGGGCATTCCGGAGACTGGCAGAATCGCCCAGATCAGCCCTGACCGTTTCACTCAGAGGGTGTCGCTGAAGTTCATCCGGCAGTGGTTCCCGGTGGAACATGAGTCGCACCGGCAGGCTGTCCTGCTCAAGTAATCTCGCAGCCAGCAAACTGCCCAGATTTCCGGCTGCCCCTGTGATCAGTATTTTTTCTTTCATCGTGTTGATTGTCAAAGATAGACAATTATCGATGGCGGCAGAGGTCCAATGCAGCTTTTTTGTCTTTTGCTCATTTTGTTGAAAAAGAGGGAGTTGACTCATGAGGTGAAAGAAGTAATCTAAACCGATGCAGCCCGTGCTTTTTTTTGTCTTTCGGGCAACCTTAAGGCAGAAAATTACG
Organism: uncultured Bacteroidota bacterium; assembly: GCA_937934705.1. Lineage (GTDB taxonomy): Bacteria > Bacteroidota > Bacteroidia > Bacteroidales > CAIWKO01 > CALGYY01. Next base: position 946 of record CALGYY010000210.1, on the reverse strand, counting down.
TATATTATTTAATAAGGCTATTTGATATTAATACTTGATTGTCAACGCGATAGTAAATTCCATCGATCGGTTACCTTTTTGGGTCTGGTTAATTAATTCAAAATAGCTCTTTTTATACTTGCATTCAGTCCCTTTTCTGTTTATATTTAGTGCCTTTTATATGTTATCAATTCCACTGTTATGAAAAGATGCCTACCCCTTGTCTTTCTGCTGCTTTCATTTACAGGCTTCGCCCAGGAACAGCCTCAGTCACGCAGCAAGGTAGTGAGTTATGGGATACAAGCTTCACCTGATCCCATCACTTTTGTTCAGCCCGACGGCACCGAGATCACCTGTTATCTGCGGGGTGATATGGTGGTAAACTGGCTTGAATCGCCGGATGGGTATCCCATCATCAAGGATGGCGACGGTTATTACCGCTACGCCGTGAAAAACGCGACCGGCATCCTGGAGCCTGGAAATATCGCGGTAGGCCAAAACAGTAAAAAGGGCATCAACAAGACAGCTGAGTTCAAGTCGAAAAATCCGGCTGTGAAGCCGTTTAGCCCTGCAGAAATCAGCAGTATGCATCAGACTTTCCGCCAAAACAGCGGACAGGGTGGTGTTCTCAAAGCCTTTACACCCACCGGAACAAAGAATATCCTGCTGATCCTGATCGATTTTCCGGATCAGGCACACACCCTGCCTGCCACACAAATTGATTCCATGTACAACGTGGATGACTGGAAAGGCAAAGGAAGTTTCAAACAGTATTATTACGAAAATTCTTACGGACAACTCACACTGAATACGACGGTCATCGACTGGTCGCTGGCCTATCAGCCCCATAATTTTTACGGAAATGTATCTGATCCGACCTTGTCCAGGGTACAGGACCTCATCCGCTTCAAATGCAATGAATTGAATCCGGTTATCGATTTTACACAGTACGACAACGACGGCGACG
>CALGYY010000209.1 GCA_937934705.1 uncultured Bacteroidota bacterium | reverse complement strand
ATAAAAAAATATCCGATAAATGATTGTTGATATACGATATGCGATACAAGGATGCAACTGTAGAACGGGACCAAAATCGAATATCAAAGATCGGATATCGGCGATCGGATATAAAAAAATATCCGATAAATGATTGTTGATATACGATATGCAATGCAGGGGAGAACCCGATTTGCAATTCACCCCGCCCAGTTTTCCCTGTCCAGACTCCTGTAGTTAATCGCCTCGGCCAGATGCTCTGACTGTATATCCTTGCTTCCGTCGAGATCGGCAATGGTTCTCGACATCTTCAGGATGCGGTCATAGGCTCTGGCCGATAATTTCAGCCTTTCCATGGCGTTTTTGAGCAGGGCATGTCCTTCGGGATTGACAATGCACACCTCCTGCAACAGGCGCGTATTCATTTGTGCATTGCAGTAAATCCCGCGGTGAAGGGCAAAACGTGTCTCCTGGATCTTCCGCGCACTCACCACTCTTTCCCTCACTGCCGCGCTGCTTTCTCCGCTGAGCGACCTACTCAGGTCTTTGAACGGTACCGGGGTTACCTCAATATGAATGTCGATGCGGTCGAGCAGCGGCCCCGATACCTTGTTGAGATACTTCTGCACAGTGCCGGGAGGGCATACGCAGTCCTTTTCCGGATGATTATAATATCCGCAGGGACACGGATTCATGGCCGCAACCAGCATGAAACTGGCCGGATACTCTACGCTGAACTTGGCCCGTGAGATGGTAACCACCCGTTCCTCCAGCGGCTGGCGCAGGACTTCCAGAACCTGGCGCTTGAACTCAGGCAATTCATCCAGAAACAGCACGCCGTTGTGCGCCAGAGAGATCTCGCCCGGCTGGGGAAACTGTCCGCCGCCCACGAGGGCCACATCAGAAATCGTATGATGCGGCGATCGGAATGGCCTGACGCTGATCAGTGAGGTGTTCCTGGCCAGCTTGCCGCTTACCGAATGGATCTTTGTGGTCTCAAGAGCTTCCTGAAGGTTGAGAGGCGGAAGGATGGAGGGCAGGCGCTTGGCCAGCATGGTTTTTCCCGCGCCCGGGGGACCGATGAAAATCACATTATGACCACCTGCTGCCGCGATTTCAAGCGCCCGTTTGATATTCTCCTGCCCTTTGACATCAGAGAAATCAAATTCATATTCATTCAGGCGGTTGAAGAATTCCTGACGGGTGTTGATCTCCGTGGGTTTCAGCTCCTTTTCCCCGTCGAAAAAAGCGATGACATCTTTCAGATTGCTGACCCCATAAACTTTCAGATTGCTGACCACAGCCGCCTCGTGGGCATTGGCCTCCGGGATAATGAGTCCTTTAAATCCCAATGCCTTGGCCTGAATTGCGATCGGAAGCGCCCCGCGGATGGGCAGAATCGTCCCGTCGAGCGAGAGCTCACCCATGATTACGTAATGCTCCAACTCGCCCGACTTCATCTGTTCCGATGCCGCCAGAATCCCCATGGCAATCGTCAGATCATAGGCCGAGCCTTCCTTGCGGATATCCGCCGGAGCCATGTTGATCACAATCTTTTTTCCCGGTATCCGGTAGCCGTTGTTCCTGAATGAAGCCTCAATGCGCTGATGGCTCTCCTTAACGGCACTGTCGGGCAGGCCCACCAGAAAAAACGCCACACCCGTGTCGATGTTGACCTCAACGGTCACCAATGTTGCATGGATGCCATGTATGGCACCCCCGAAGGTTTTGATTAACATAAAGAACGATGATTTATTTGTTTTTATTTACAAAATCACCACCTGATTTAGGTCCCGAAAGCTGATACACAGACCGGTAACCGCCTAAACACTGTTCATCTCTCTTAAAAGATGTTAAAACAAGTGTTTGAATTTAATTAAGTGATAATTTTGCCCTGTTTTTCGACAAAATAACAAAAAAAACTTCGTATGAAAAAACTCTATGCTCTTCTTATTGCAGCGGCCGTCTCAGGCTTGATGACTGCAAATGCTCAAACGGTCAACAACAGCGGTTTCGAAAACTGGGAAAATGTCGGCACTGACACGGAAGAACCAATCAGCTGGAACTCCTTCAAAACAGCCCAGGGTGCACTGACCACCTTCGCACAGAAACAAATGGTCCGATCCACTGTGGTTCGCCCTGGAACTACGGGTCAATACAGTGCCTTATTATGGTCGCGTTCAACCATGGGCATCATCGCCAACGGCAATGTAACCACCGGAAGAATCAATATGGGTAATGTCGTACCCTCGAGTAACGACAATTACAATATCAGTCTCACGGGCGATACCCTGTTCAGTGAAGTAATGAATGCGGTACCCGACTCTATTGCTTTTTGGGTGCGCTTTAAACCGGCCAGCGGTAACACAACCGATTCCGGAAGAATGCACGCGGTGATCCATGATAATTATGATTATCGTGACCCCAATGCGGGAGATCCCAACGCTGCCCAGCATATCGTCGCTCAGGCCACCGGCCATTTTGCAAAAACAGACGGACTTTGGATCAGGCAGGCCGTACCCTTCGTTGCCGGTCCCGCTTCCACTCCTTTGTTTATCCTCATCACCTTCACCACCAACAAGACCCCCGGAGGCGGCAGTGGTGGCGACAGTCTTTACATTGATGATATTGAAATGATCTACAACAGCATCAGCATCAATGAGCCGGACAACGCCGGTGAATTCAGGGTTTATACGGATGCCTCTTCCGGGCAACTTATCCTGAATCTGAATTTCGATGCTGCTGCCGGTACGCTGATGCGCATTTACAATATCAACGGACAACTGGTGATGCAGAGGGAAAAATCAATGGACCGCGCAACCGAAATCTTCGATCTCAGTACCCTGGGACGCGGTATTTATGTTGTTGATGTTCAGCGCGCAGACGGTCGGCGCTTCAGTCAGAAATTCTCTGTTAACGAATAAGATAGCTAACAAAAAACACAAGGGGCAGTCAGGTGTAAATGCCTGGTTGCCCCTTCATTAATAAAACGTATCTTTGCGGCTGTTTAAGCCAGTACTCATAAAACCCGGTTTATGCATTCACGTTTACGCAGGATTTTTATCCTTCTGACCAGCCTGGTGCTCACCAGCCCTGCAATTAGCCTTGCACAGAATGTAACCCTTAAAGGGAAAATCACCGACCAGGACACCAGAAAACCCATCCCCTTTGTGAATGTGGGGATCAAAGACAAACACACGGGAACGATCTCCAATGCCAACGGGGAGTATTCACTTGAGCTTCATAAAGGCACCTACACGGTGGTGTTTTCCTCTGTTGAATATGAAAAGCAGATGCAGACCGTAACCCTCACTGATGGTAAAAACCCCGACCTGAATGTGACGATGAAGCTGGCGTCACATGAGTTGAATATGATAGTAGTTTCTGCCTCAAAGTACGAGCAAAGGGTGGAGGAGTCGGTCACTTCTGTTGAGATCCTGAAACCGGGAATGATAGAATCAAAAAATGTCCTGAGTTTAGACAAGGCCCTGGAACAGGTTCCGGGTGTTGCCGTGGTCGACAACGAACCCCAGGTACGGGGAGGCAGTGGTTTCAGCTCCGGGCTCGGATCCAGGGTTTTGATCCTTGTAGACGAGATCCCCATGATGCGGGGCGATGCCGGCCGTCCGGTCTGGAGTTTTCTGCCGATTGAAGACGTGGAGCAGATCGAGGTCCTCAAGGGTGCCTCTTCTGTGGTTTACGGATCCTCAGCACTCAACGGGGCTATCAATATCAGAACATCTTATCCCAAGGAAAAACCGGAAACCAAGATCACACTTCACAGCGGGATCTACAATAACCCTCCCCGCAAATACGCCAAATCATGGGATGGCTTTAACCCGGTTATCGTCGGCGGAAGCTTTATCCATAAGCGTCAGGTGAACAACTTCGACTATGTCATCGGCGGTAATTTACTGTCAGATCCTGGCTATATCGGCCCCGCTCCGCTCGATACCGGCAATCACAATGTCAACAAAGGAGAATATGAGCAAAGGGTTCGCCTGAATTTCGGAACCCGCGTCCGGTCGAACAGGGTGGAAAACCTGACCTACGGACTGAACGGAAACTTCATGTACGACAAAAATGCACAGACCTATTTCTGGCAGGATGCCGATTCCAATATCTATCGTTCTTATCCCGGTGCACTGACCAATTTTAAAGAGTTCCTTTTTTACCTTGATCCCTATGTGAAGTACTTCACCGCACGCGGAGGATCACATGCGCTCAAAAACCGTTATTTCTACAGCACCAATGGTGCCGATAACGATCAAACGACCGCTTCACACCTGATCTACAGCGAATATCAGTATCAGAAGAAATTTAAAAAACTCGGTAATTTCATTCTCAATACCGGGATCATGAATATGTTCGTTTCTTCAACGGGAAAAGTGTTCTCTGGCGTACTGGGCGAAGTTGGAACCAGTACTTCGGACAACATGGCCGTTTATGCCCAGATTGAAAAGAAGTTCTTCGACAGACTCACCTTATTGGCCGGGGGACGCTGGGAATTTTATGACATCAACGGACAAACCGAAAACAAGCCCGTTTTCCGTGCCGGGCTGAATACCCGTTTGACCAAGGTAACGTATATGCGTGCCTCATTCGGTCAGGGTTTCCGTTTCCCCAGTATTGGAGAACGTTATATCACCACCAATGTGGGGAATTTCGGCTTCTATCCCAACCCTGATCTGAAATCGGAAAGCAGCTGGAATGCTGAAGTCGGGATCAAGCAGTTGTTCAAGATCAAAAACTTTGTCGGCTTCATTGATGTCAGCGGCTTCTGGCAGGAATATGAAAACTATGTTGAATTCAATGCCGCGCAATGGGGTAACGACACCGCGCATTTCGACCAGAATATGGGTTTCAAATTCCTGAATACCGGACCGGCACGCGTTCGCGGAATCGACTGCACCATCACCGGTGAAGGCAAGATCGGCAAGAATGTGACTTTCGGACTTCTCGCAGGATATACCTATTCATTGCCGCAATCCCTGGCACCGCACGAATCCTATTATTACGATCCCCGCTTGCCGAACCAGAAGTTCGACTATATTTCCACCTCCTCAGATACCACCAACTATATTCTTAAATACCGTATGCAGCACCTGGCCAAGCTGGACCTGCAGGTCGGATGGAAGAATTTCGGTTTTGGTATCAGCGGACGCTATTACAGCTTCATGAAGAACATCGACAAGTTCTTCATCAGCTTCGACCGCCCCGGATACCTGACCACAGGTATCGCAGATTACCGCGAAAAGTACGACGACCCCAACCTCATCTGGGATGTCCGCATCAGCTATGAGCTGAAGAAGCATTTTAAGTTTGCCTTTATTGTTGACAACCTGCTTAACAAAGAATACTCTCTCAGGCCCATTACCATTGAGCCTCCGAGAACCACCATGATCCAGGTTATTTACAAATCATAAAGTGATGATTCATATGAAGAAGATCAATTTCACCCATTTCCTTCTGCTTGCCGGTGTGATCAGTTTTCTGGGCATCCAGGCCACCTGCAAAAAACCGCCCGATGATCCACCGCCTCCGGATCCTCCGACCTATACATGCACCTCCAATGTAACCGACGGATGCATGGATGACTGGATGACCATATCCACGGTTGACGGCGACTATATGGAACCCATGGGTGGTTTTATGCAAAGTCTGAATGAATTATCAAGCCTCCCTCCGGCAGCAGGAGGTCCCGGACCTGTTACCTGTGATACGGTGACAGATTGTGTGCAGGGAAAATATGCAGCACGGGTGACTTCTAAAAACTTCCACCTGATGGAAGGCGTGGATATTTTTGTTCCGGGATATATCGGTGTTTCCCGTCTCGACATCCCCAATGCCACCATCCGTATGGGCAGGGCCTACAATCAGAAACCTTTGAAACTGCAGGCTCAGTACAAGTATTCTCCGGCAGCGACGGATTCGGCACTGATACAGATCGCGCTCACCCGCTTCAATACCGGCACCATGAAGCGCGACACAATTGTGAACGACAAGATCTTTGTAAAAAATGCGGTGACCTCCTATACGCAGATTGATCACACCCTGAATTACCTGATCAATGACGTTACGCCGGATACCCTTATCCTTTTCTTCTGCGCCAGCGGAGGAATTGACTTCAATGATCTTCAGGGATGTGAAGGACAGATCGGCAGCGTCCTCTGGGTGGATGACGTAAAGTTTGTTTTCCCCTGATCAGTAAAGGCAAAAAAAAAGAGGCTGTCTCCATCCGGGTCAGCCTCTTTTTTTGTATTCGTTTTGGCTACTGCATCACAAGCTTTCTGTTAACTACCTGCCCGTTTACACTGATCCTGATCAGGTATACCCCGCTACCGCCGAGATCATTCCTGCTCAGAGTGAAAGACTGGCTTCCTGCTGAGTAATGACCTTCTGCCACGCTCCTGACTTTTCTTCCGGGTAAATCATATACACTGACCATAAGTTCAGAAGCTTCAGGCAGGTTCAGGCTGATATGCGTCACATCCTCTGAAGGGTTCGGGAATATGCTGAGCCCGAAAGACTCCATGTACTGTTCCGGAGAACCCAGCGCCGGAGTTGTGATGTTAATATCATCAATATAAATATTATTCCCGCCATTGCTGTAGAAAACGATTTTGAAGCGCACATCCGTTTCGGTCAGCGAAGCATACGACAAAGAAACAGTTTCATCTCTCCAGTCGGCCTGTGAGGCTGGCTCAAAATCATCAGGAACCGTTGCAATCGTGGTGAGTGCAGTTCCGGTTTTGTTGTACTTCTGCTGCCAGCTTGCGCCACAATCCACAGACTGATAAATAGACAAGCGGTCATAAACCGTGTCCGCAGGGGTTACAATGGTTCCGGCGACATATTTGCCTGCATAAGCGAGTTTAAAATTCAGCACAGGCATGGCTCCCGAAGGCATACTGGTGAAATCATATACAGAGGAAATGACTTCATCATAACTGCCCGCCATGTTGTTTTCAAAGTTGTTAAGCCAAAGGCATTTCGTTCCGGAATATGCGGTTTGGGAAGTAACGCTCCAGGCGCTGCCCGCATCGTTCAGAATCAACCAGTCACCGGGGGTGCCGGCCTCAAAATCTTCTGCCATGGGCGTGGTATCCGTCAACGCGGGATCACTCACCATGATGTATGCTGTTTTGGTGATGCTGTCGGATCCATTGGAATTCGAAGCCACGAGTTTAACGGCATAGGTTCCGGGAGCAGAGTATTGTACGGTCGGATTCTGGTCAGTGGACGAAGCCGGTGTGCCGCCGGTGAAGGTCCAGTTCCAGTTATCCGGAAGCACTCCGTAACTCTGATCGGTGAAATTCACATTCCCGCCTGCACAGATGTAGAAGCGGTCGGCCGTGAAATCTGCCCTGGGTGCGCAGGCGGGAGGATTGGTGTCGAGGACCCCTGTTGCGACCAGGTTCTCGAGCGACCACAATTTACGGCGATCTCCGTTCAGCGTGGCGTCTATCCTGGTTTTCTGACCGAGGGTGAAAATGTTGGTGCAATAACCCCACTGATAATCCATATAATTTTCTACCATGTCGGGTTCGTCTGGACTGTCCTGATTGCAGGTATTCCGGCTTCCCGGGGCATAACAACTGATGCTTACATTCTGTGTGGCCACATCCACCGGCGGGGTGTCGGCCACCTCATCGCCATTGGGGGCGAGGAAGCTCGGGCAACCTGAGCTGGCCGGTATCAGGCCGAACATCAGATTCTGAAAAGGATGATAAAGGTTGAAATAGTGACCTGTTTCGTGCGTGAAGGTTCTGTTCAGAGCATTAATCGGCATCCCGCCCATGGCAGTTGCTGTACCAATACTGCCGATACAGTCGTGCCGGATCAGCACACCGTCAGCCAGGGTGTCTCCCCCGGTCAGGGCTTGTGACATGGGATTGCTCGGGGGGAAAGGCGACATTCCGCCGATAAATGCTCCGTCGGGAAGAGACATTCCCTCCGGATAAATGAAATTCACGGTGAAAATATTCAGGTATTTGCTGGGAGACCATGCATAGTCCGTCATGGTGGTG
>CALGYY010000208.1 GCA_937934705.1 uncultured Bacteroidota bacterium | reverse complement strand
TCTCTGACCGCTTACCACTGCTACGAAGGGGCAACGGCTGCCGACCTGAACGCATGGCAGTTCTATTTCAAATATGAATCCCCCACCTGTGCCAATCCCGGTTCTTCTCCGGCCTACAGCACAATAACGGGCTGTGTCCTCAGGGCTGCCGGACCTATTGCCGGTGGATCAGACTTTTGCCTGGTGGAGCTCAGCTCACAACCCGGCATGACCTATGAACCCTATTACAACGGATGGGACCGCACCAACTATGCATGGCCGGCTACGAGTGTCGGCATTCATCATCCTGCAGGTGACATCAAGAAGATTTCTTATTGCACCTCAACCCTTGTCGCTTCCACGCCGAATATCGGCGGTGATGTGATGGGGCCAAATTCAGCATGGAGGGTTATCTGGGGTCCAACGGGTAACGGTACCGGGGTTACGGAAGGTGGTTCTTCCGGATCTCCTTTATTCAACAGCGCAGGAAGACAGGTAGGAACATTATCAGGTGGCAGCTCCATGTGTGCTACACCCACAGATCCTGACTACTACGGTGCTTTCTGGTACCATTGGGATCAGAACGGCACCCTGGCCTCACAAAGGCTTCAGCCCTGGCTTGATCCGGGCAACACAGGATGGATGAGTGTCAACGGTTTTGATCCGTTTTCCACGGCCAAACCTGCCACCAATTTCACGGCAGTAGATCCGGCAACCCTGCTCTATCCCATCCCCATTTTTGAGGGAGAGAACGTGGATTACGAAGATCTCAGCTGGGGAACCCCGACGAGCTGGAGCTGGTCGTTTCCCGGCGGGACGCCTGCCACTTCCACGCAACAGCACCCGAGCAATATCGTGTACAATAACAGCGGCCTGTATAACGTATCTCTCACCGCAACCAACGCCAACGGTGACAGCACGGTAACCGCGACCAGTTACATCCATGTATTTGATCCGGCGGTGCTGACCTGCGACACCATGTATCAGTTCTGGGGCACGCCCACCATTTACACGGCCACAAACGGTTACGTCAGCGGCAGTAACGGGTATGGTTGTCAGGCGATCGCCGAGAAGTTTGAAAATTACGGGCCTTTCAATAAAGTGAACGGCGGGCGCTTCTGGTGGGCACAAGCCACCAACGGCTCATCACCCAATGTCACTTTCGTAATCTGGGCTGACGATGGAAACGGGGTTCCGGGAGCGCAACTGGCCACGACGACTGTGCCTTTGTCGACCATCGTGTCCAACTTCAACGGGGCCGGTTATACCGATGTAATTTTCCCCTCAGGTGTACTGATCCCGGGGGATGCTTTCTACCTGGGCTTCCTGATCCCGGGAAATATGGCTTCCGGTGACACCCTTGCGGTGATCTCGAATGATGATGCAGATAATGATTTCCAGACAGGGTACAGCCTTTATGGTGGAGCCTGGGAAACCTACGATGCATGGGGATTATCCTTACAAAACACCATCTTCCCCTTAGCATGCTACGATCCTTTCCAGCCGCCGGTTGCGGATTTTGAAGGAACACCAACCACCCTCCCCGCCACTCAGTTTGTGACCTATACCGATCTTTCCTACGGAGGTCCCGCCACAACCTATTCCTGGTCTTTCCCGGGAGGTACACCTGCGACTTCTTCGAGCCAGAACCCCGTGATTCAATACAATACTTCAGGCATTTACAATGCAAGCCTGACAGTGACCAATGCCTATGGCACCAACACCATGACAAAAACCAACTACATCAAGGTCAACAGTGCGAACTCCTGTACCTGTGCGAACCTTGATAACCTGGTGGGTAGTGAAGCCATCTACGGACTTGGAACCGGATACCTGTCAGGAAACAATGGTTACTGGACCCAGATTTCCGAATTGTTTGACGATTACGGAACCTATAACAACCTGCAGGGCGCCTATTTCGACTGGGCCATGGCCACAATGGTCAACCCTGCCACAAATGTCACTTTTACGGCATACCGAAACAACGGAACAGGCGGCGCACCCAATACGGTAATGGGAACCACCACCGTACCTCTGTCAACCATTTACAACGATTATCTCAACGGCAATATGACCTATGTCAAATTTGCCACACCTTTAGCCATTGTTTCTCCTTTCCATGTTGCTGTCACACTGCCTACCACAGCCGGCGATACGGTTGCTGTCTTCACCGGACAACAGAATGCCGGCACAGATGAAGGATGGGCCCGCTATAGCGGAACATGGTATACCTATTCCGCATTACTCTCAGGAAGCCCCACCTTTAATCATGCAATATATCCTGTTGTATGCAACAGCGGGGCTCCATTGCCTGATTTCTCAGCAAGTGGTGATACAGTCGTTGTTGGCAGCACAGTGGTTTTCACCGATATGAGTACCTGTGCCCCGACTGCCTGGAGTTGGAGTTTCCCGGGAGGGACACCCAACACCTCCACAAACCAGAATCCATCTATTGTATATAGTACAACAGGCACCTATAATGTACAGCTGACCTCTTCCAATGTTAACGGCAGCAATGTAGAACTGAAAACCAACTACATCACTGTCGTCCCAATTATTGTTAAATGGGATTTCCCGAATGTTACTGATGATGCCAACAGTGACGGAGGAATCGCACTGAATTACAATCCACCGACTACCTATAAAACAATCTCAGCACAGGGCGGTGTTGCTGTTCCGACTTATGCCACAGCTGGAGCAACAACGCGTTGCGCAGCGGCAACCGGATGGGACGGTGGCAACGGAACCAAATACTGGCAGGTAGAATTTGCCACTACAGGATATCAGAATATCAAGGTTTCATCCAAACAAACCGGGAATAACTCCCGTTCTCCGAGGGACTTCAAACTTCAATACAGAATTGGGGTAGCCGGAGCATGGACAGACGTTCCCGGTGCTACCATCAGGTGTGCCCTGACCAGTTGGACGACTACCACTGCTAACCTTAACAATATTGCCCTGCCTGCAGTCTGTAACAACCAGGCGTCGGTTTACCTGAGGTGGATCATGACCTCCAATACTGGAA
>CALGYY010000207.1 GCA_937934705.1 uncultured Bacteroidota bacterium | reverse complement strand
GATCCTGATACTCAATATTACCTGAATCAATAAGAAAAAAAGAAAAAGGTTCGGGAGCGGAGGACTCCCGAACCCTTGATAAGCAAAAGATCATCTGAAGCCCGTATCCTCAGTGCCGTTGCGAAGTTGAAGAGAAATACGCAATCACAGGCATAAAAGCGATCATTCGATTTTGTTTTGTATTTTTGTCTGAACGAATATCATAATACCTGCATACATGGCATTAGAATTTACCGATTCCAATTTCGAAGAGCTCGTCATGAACACTGACAAGCCGGTGGTTGTTGATTTCTGGGCAGAATGGTGCGGCCCCTGCCGCATGATCGGCCCGTCGATCGAACAAATGGCTGTTGAATTTGAAGGCAAAGCACTGGTCGGGAAGGTGAATGTGGACAACAGCCCCGGTGTGGCTGCCCGGTTCGGGATCCGCAATATTCCCACGGTTCTTTTTATCAAAAACGGTGAAGTAAAGGACAAACAGGTCGGGGCAGTCGCCAAAAGTGCCCTGGTGCAGAAGCTGGAAGCCTTGCTTTAGTGAATGACTGCAAAACAATTGCTGACTGAAAGCGTTATTAAAAAGCCTTCAGCTTAAAGTCTTTTGTCCATGGAGATCGACCTTAAAACCGTACAACAGTACACCTATCTTGAACTGCTGGCCAGACAGGTGGTTGAGGGATTTATTACCGGTCTGCATAAAAGCCCTTTTCACGGTTTCTCCGTTGAATTTGCCGAACACCGTTTATACAATCCCGGTGAATCGACCAAGCATATTGACTGGAAACTCTTCGGCAGGAGCGACAAACTGTTCGTTAAAAAATATGAGGAGGAGACCAACCTGCGCTGCCAGCTGGTCATTGACAATTCCTCATCGATGTACTATCCGGCGCACGAAAAACCCGGTTTGGACCGCCCCAATAAAATTTTGTTTTCCGTTTACTGTGCGGCTGTGCTGACTTTTCTGGCTAAAAAACAGAGGGATGCGGTGGGTCTGAGCATTTTCAGCGACAAAGTCGAAGTGCAGACCGCGGCCAGGTCATCTTCTGTCCATCATAAACTCCTTTTTCATGAAATGGAAAAGGTGCTGCACGCCTACGACCCCTCTGTCAAAAGGCCGACCATGGCAGCCTCAGCTTTGCATGAGATCGCCGATAAGATTCACAAGAGGAGCCTGGTGGTTGTTTTCAGTGATATGATGGATCATGGAACGGACGAAGACGAGTTGTTTGCCGCACTTCAGCATCTCAGGCACAACAAGCATGAGGTTATTCTCTTTCACGTGAATGACCATCAGTATGAATTCAACTTCAGTTTTGACAACAGACCCTATAAGTTTGTTGATATGGAAAGCGGTGAAGAGCTGAAACTTCAGCCTTCTGAAGTAAGACAGCAGTATGTCGAAGCCATGCGTAAATATCGCGATACGCTGAAAATAAGATGTATGCAGTACCGTATTGATTTTGTGGAAGCCGATATTCAATCCGGCTTCGAACAGCTTATTGTACCTTTCCTGCTGAAACGGGCCCGTTTGTTCTGATCTCCCCGACGGATAAGGGCGTCTCTTCTTTACTTTGATCTCCGGCTAAAGTCATCCGCAGGCTTTTCATTACAGCTGTGTAAATTTTCATAACTTTACCCCATTACATGAAGAAGGCCGGAAGATGAAGAAATTGTTTTTACTCGACGCCATGGCATTGATCTACAGGGCGTTTTATGCATTGAATAAAAACCCCAGAATCAATTCGAAGGGACTGAATACTTCTGCTGTTCTGGGTTTTGCCAATACCCTCTGGGATGTACTGAAAAAAGAAAAACCGACCCACATCGGCGTGGCCTTCGACACCATGGCGCCGACCCTGCGTCGCGAAGGCTTCATTGAGTACAAGGCCAACCGGCAGGAAATGCCGGAAGATCTTTCCATCTCCATCCCTTATATCGTGAAGTTGATTGAAGCATTCAACATTCCGGTACTGGCTGTGGACGGTTATGAAGCGGATGATGTGATCGGAACTCTGGTAAGAAAAGCCGAGCAGGCAGGTTTTGTTTCATACATGATGACATCCGACAAAGACTTCGGACAGTTGGTCACTGAGAAAGTGTTCATGTACAAACCCGCGCGTATGGGTGACAAGCCCGAGATCATGGGTATACAGGAGGTCTGCGCAAAATACAGCCTGAGCCATCCGGAACAGATGATCGATTTGCTGGGCCTGATGGGCGATGCCTCCGATAACATTCCGGGAATTCCGGGGGTAGGTGAAGTCACGGCGAAGAAGTTGCTGGCCCAGTTTGGTTCGGTGGAGAACCTCATCCAGAATGCGGATAAGATCAGCAATGAACGGATCAGGAACATGGTGCTCACCCATGCTGATCTGGCCCGGCAATCCAGGGAGTTGGCCACCATCATACTGGATGTGCCTGTGGATTTTGATGAAGAAGCGCTGAAGTGGCAGGTTCCGGATCCGACTGCCTTGCGGGAGCTTTTCGAAGAACTGGAATTCAGGACGCTCGCACAACGCATCTTCACTGATCTCAGGCTGATGCAGGCGGATAAAACTGAAAACAAAGCAATGCAGCAGCAGGCGACCCTCTTCGGAGACGAACAGTTGCCATTTGCCCCCCCCTCTTCGGAGGGAAGAAAAAACATCCGCAACACACCCCATGATTATAAGTCGCTGACATCTGAAGAAGAAATCACAAGTCTTATTGAAGAACTCAGGAAAGCCGGACACTTTTGTTTCGACACGGAGACAACGGGATTAAATATCGATACCGCTGAACTGGTGGGTATATCGTTTTGCCGGGAAGCAGGAGAAGCATTTTTTATACCGCTGTCTGAAAATACCGAGAAAACCTTCGGGATATTACGCCTGCTGAAGCCCTTGTTTGATGATGAAGGCATAGAGAAGACCGGTCAGAATCTGAAGTTCGATCTGGGCATATTAAAGAAATACGGCATTGACGTTCGCGGGCCTTTGTTTGACACCATGCTGGCACATTACCTCCTGCAACCGGAAATGCGCCACAATATGGATTACCTGGCGGCCCATTACCTGGACTATGAACCTGTTCCCATCGAATCCCTGATCGGAAAAAAAGGTCGCAATCAGATGAGCATGCTGATGGTGGAGCCGGAAACACTAAAAGAATATGCCTGTGAAGATGCCGACATTACATGGCAGCTGAGGCAGGTCTTTGAACCTTTGCTCAAAGAGCAGGGATTAACTGATCTTTTTTGCCAGACTGAGGTCCCTCTGATCCGGGTGCTGAGTTCCATGGAACTTGCAGGCATCCGGGTTGACACACAGGCTTTGGGTGAATATTCAAGGCAATTGCAGGAAGAAATCCGTAATCTTGAAAAAGAGATCCATGAACTGGCCGGGGTTTCATTCAATATTGCCAGCCCGAAACAAATGGGAGAAGTTTTGTATGAGCGGCTTAAACTTGCTGAGCAGCCCAAAAAAACCCAGACCAGGCAGTATTCCACCGCTGAGGACGTGCTTGTTAAACTCGCCGACAAACACCCCATTATCCTGAAAATTCTGGATTATCGTGAACTCACGAAATTAAAATCCACTTATGTCGACGCCCTCCCCGCGCTGGTGAGTCCGGTGAGCAAGCGCCTGCACACATCATTTAACCAGGCCGTCACTTCTACAGGAAGATTGAGTTCCAACAACCCGAACCTGCAGAACATCCCTGTCAGAACAGAAAAGGGGAGGGAGATCCGCCGGGCGTTCGTGCCCCGCGATGAATATCATCGGCTGGTTTCTGCCGACTATTCTCAGATTGAACTACGGATCATCGCTTCACTGGCTGGTGAGGAACGAATGCTTGAGGATTTCAGGAACGGGCATGATATCCATACAGCCACTGCGGCCAGGGTTTACGGCATTGCTTTGGAAGAGGTCACCAAAGACCTCCGGAGAAATGCGAAAACGGTCAACTTCGGGATCATTTACGGCATTTCTGCTTTTGGTTTAAGCGAAAGACTGCATATTCCAAGGCGTGAGGCCGCTGACATCATTGCACAGTATTTCGAAAAATATCCTGCCATTCGGTCGTATATGGACGCACAGATAGCCTTCGCCCGTGATCATTTATACGTGGAAACCATACTGGGACGCAGGCGGTATCTGAAAGACATACACTCGGGGAACGCCAACATCAGGAGTTTTGCAGAGCGCAATGCCATCAATGCTCCTATTCAGGGAAGCGCCGCGGATATCATAAAGATAGCCATGATACGGATATGGGAAGACCTCTGTAAAATGAATGCAAAAACGCAAATGGTTCTGCAGGTGCACGACGAACTGGTTTTTGATGTGCCCCTTGAGGAACTGGAAATAATTAAACCTGTGATTGTGGAAAGAATGAAGAACGCATATCCCATGAAGGTCAGTCTGGAAGTAGAAATCAGTGAAGGGCGGAACTGGCTGGAGGCACATTAATTAAACCAAATATATTAAACGCTGTCATGAAAAAAATTACATCAGCACTATTCACTTTCTTTACCCTGATCGGAGCTTTTCTGGGTCTGACGGCCTGCGGAAACACCCCTTCCGGTCAGGCAAATCCAAACCATAAGCCGATGAATCATCCCCCCGACAAGAACGACTCGATCAAACCGAGTTATTCGGCTGAGGAGATCAGCCATATGCTGAACAAACTGGCTTCAACACCGGTTAAAAAGGACCTGCAACTGGGGGCCATGTGCTATTCCAGGGTGGCTCCGCGTGATACCAGCGCGTATGTATGCCCTGTATGCGGATCAAAGACGCTGTACCAGCCTCATGAATTTGCCATGCTCCGGCTCCAGATCCCGCAGTGCAGGAGCATGATGAAACTGATGCCGGTTGATTTCAGTCTGGACGAAAGACAATTCTGCAGCCACTGCACGCCTGACCGGCCCAAGGCTCCTGCTCTGTGCCTGAAGGTAAAACTGAGCGACCAGCCCGAACACATGAATTGCGGAATCAGTGAAACGGATCTTGAGGTACTGCTTGCCTTCTTCAAAGGTAGTCTTACCCGTATGAACGAGACGGGAGGGGAAATCCCCATGCAGGACGAAATCGGAAGGATCAGAAATCTCCTTGGAATCAAAGAATAGTTTGTTACTTTTATGCAATCCGTTTTTTCTATACTCACGGGCGCCTTCATTTAAAAACCTGAAAAACTATGTGGTACATCATCATTTTCGCACTCGCAGGAATAGGCATTATAGCCGGTTTCACCAGTCTGACTTCCTGCGGACAATCTTCCTCTGAGCCCAAAACGGATGTCCCGCCTGACAGCATCAGGGGGTCATACACAAGGGATGAAGTGGAACAAATGCTCAAAGACCTTGCTGAAAGAAAAGTGAAAGACGACCTGAACATGGGAGCCATGTGTTATTCGCCAAGACCCTATGCAGATTCAGCAGATTACATCTGCCCCAAATGCGGGGAGAAGACTATTTTCACGCATCGTCATGCTGAATTTGTGCTCCACGAAATTCCCGATTGCAGAAGAATGGCTGCCCCTTTCGGGCCGGATGTGATAAAACTTGAGGAAACCGCATACTGCCAGAATTGTAATGGCGGTAAAGAAAGCCAGCCGGAACTTTGCGTCATCGTCAGCCTCGAAGGAGCAGAACCCGTCAGAACCTGCGGGATCAGTACCCTTGATATGATCATCCTTACTGACTTTCTGAAAGGGAAAAACATATACAAAACCTTCAATGATGAAGAAGCCCCCCTGAAGGACAGAATCCCCAGACTGAAAATTCTGCTTGGCATTAAAGATTAAATAAACTCTTATGTGGTTATATATAATCATCTTTGTTATAGCGGCAGCACTCATGCTCGGGATCACTGCTTGTATTCCCCAAAGCGGAAGAATCAGCAATTTCAGGGAGAACGACAGCATCTTCCTGCCCTATGATTCAGCATCCGGAAAAGCATCCAGGGAAGAAATCATACATCGACTGGAACTGCTTGCCAAAAGTGAAGCCCCGACCCAGCTGAACCCTGGGGCCATGTGTTACGAAATGGCCATGCCGCCCGACAGGATTGAGTATCAGTGTCCGGTATGCGGGAGTAAAACGCTTTATACGCAGGATGCTCTCTTTTCTTTGGTTGAATCGGCAGGTCAATGCCGGCATATCGTTTCCAATATCCCCGGACTGGATCTGAGATTGGAAGAACGCGGTTTTTGCAGAAAATGTCAGCCTGATACCAATCAGAATCTCCTGCTTGTGCTTCATATCAAATACAGGGGAGAACAAAAAGAAGAAGCATATGAAGGGATCACTCCTGAGGGTTTGCAATTGCTGAGGGAATTCATGACGGGCGACAAAACACATGATTTCTTCAATGAAAGGGAAGAACCCCTCAGGGATTATGTTGATGAGATCAGTGCAATTCTGAAAATCAAATCAAAAAAATAAGATCATATGTGGTACATCATTGCCATCACCATCTCTGGTCTGGGTCTGATCCTGGGCATCATGAGCTGCTTCTCAGGAGCACCGGCCAAGGCTGACCCGGGGAATGAAGAACCGGATCAGAAAGACGATACCATAAAAAAGCATCTGAGCAGGGCCGAACTGATCGCAGCGATGCAGGCCCTGGCAGAAAAAAAAGTCCCCGATAAGCTCAGCGAGGGAGCCATGTGTTACAAAGTCGCCATGCCGCCTGACCGCTATGAGTATGTGTGTCCTTCATGCGGCCACAAAACACTTTACACAGATGACCTGGGTTATTACCTGAACCGAAACCTGCATCAGTGCCGGGCATTGGTTAAGAATCTCACAGCGGTGGACGCCAGACTTGATGAATCATCCTTCTGTAAAAAGTGTTCACCCGACAATAAAGAAAAACCATCGCTCTGCCTCATCACCCGTTGCAGTGATGATGAAAATACTTATCAGTCATGCCAGATCACAGATGAAGACCTCGTGCTGCTGAATGAATTTTTTGCGGGTAAAGTCACCCACCGTGACAACACCGACTATGAAACTCCATTGAAGGATGAGCTGAAGAGGATTGCTTCTCTTCTCGGCATTACATATCCTGAGAAATAATCCCGAAAGTGGAAAAGGAAAAAGTGATTTCCCGCCTGGCCCCTTCATTTCTGCCGTCAACCGCGGTTTTGGAAATGACTTACAAATGCAACCATGCCTGTTTGTTTTGTTCCTGTCCATGGGAGGCACGTAACAACGGATTTAAAAAAGGTAATGAAATGCCAGCTGAAGAATGGATGCGCATTATCAGCCTTCTATGCAGCAAAGGCATCAGCAACATTGCATTTACAGGGGGAGAACCCTTATTGAGGAAAGATCTGCTCAGGATCATTGCACACGCGGCTTCCTGCACAAGCGAACACATCGAGACCATAGACGGATCCCTGCAGTCGACTTTCGCCCCGCCGAAACTTTATCTGATCTCCAATGCCAGATCGATGAGTGACGAAGTTTTTGAGGCATGCCGGAAATATGATGTTCATCTCTCCATGAGTCTTCCGGGATTATCGAGTCTGAAATACCATACCGGGGGAAAAGGAAACCCTGATCATATCCTCACGCAATTCCGCAAGGCGAAAGAATATGGCCTTTCCACGACTGTGAATGTGACGGTCACCCGGAAAAACATTCACGAACTGTATGAAACGATTGCCAACGGACTGATTGCCGGGGCCGACAGTCTGCTCATGAACCGTTTTTTACCGGGAGGCCGTGGTTTACGCTATACCGAAGAACTCCTGCTGGATCTCGGACAAACCAACGAGATGCTGGATATCGCAGAGGAAGTGCTGAAAACTGCAGGTCGCAAAGGGAGTGTGGGAACTGAACTACCGAAGTGTATTCTCCGCAGGACAGATTACGAGCAATTAAGTGTGGGGACTCAGTGCAGTGCGGCAATGGAGTTTTTCGTCATCGGACCTTCCGGACTAACGCGGACCTGCAACCATTCGCCTGTGCAGATGGTGCACATTAATGAATGGGAGAAACTCAAAGACCACCCTTACTGGAAGATGTTTGTATACAAGGAATATCATCCCTCAATGTGTACCGGATGCCAGATGCTGTTCCACTGTGACGGGGGCTGCCGTGAGGCTGCGCATATTCATGGGGGTTCCCCTGATTCTCCGGATCCCCTGCTGAAGGATGGCTGTATTCCTTCTTTCAGCCAGTCGTGCTGAGTTTGTAAGGTACCTCTTTGAACTCATCAAGCCACGCCACGAATATGGCAGCAGACACCCTGTGGTTTTTACTCTTCAGGATCAGCTCCTGACCGGTTTCAGGGTCAGTAACCCTGATGCGGACCGGGCAATCTCCGGGTGTGGCCTGCATAGCTTCAGATATCAATTCCGCCTTCTTCTGATCCAGGTCTTCGATCGTCATGAAGAGCGTTATACTCCGGGTATACTTCGCGGTAGCATCACTCAGAAGCTCCATTGAATTGACCCTCAGTTCAAATTCATCACCCCTGAAGCTTTTATCTACCACCCCCTTGACCATGACGAAGCGGCCTGTTTCGATCAGGTGCTTAAACTTAAGATAGTTTTCCCTGAAAAG
>CALGYY010000206.1 GCA_937934705.1 uncultured Bacteroidota bacterium | reverse complement strand
CCAGCGTCCGTTGACCCATGACCTTTTCCGCAGTTTTGCTGAAGCCTTTGGTATAGCCATCACAGAAGTGATCATCACCAAATACCATGACGGGGTGTTTTATTCCACCCTGGTCTGCGAAAAGGGGGATGAAGTTCTGATGCTTGACTCACGGACTTCAGATGCTGTGGCCCTGGCGGTCAGGTTCCTGTGTCCGATATTTACAACCGAATCCGTTTTCAGGGCGACAGACTTTGCACTGAACGAAACCTCAGACGGCGAGGCTGAGGAAACGGATGAAGACCTTCCGGATCCATTGTCTGCCGAAGAAGAGGATGACTTTTCCGGAGAGTTTGCCCATGTCCCATTGAGCGAGCTGGAGAATATGCTTGCCGAAGCCATTGCTGAGGAAGCTTTTGAACGGGCTTCACGCATTCGCGACGAGATCAACCGCAGAAAAGAGTCCAAAGACTAAACTGATTTTACCTTATCATTATGAATCTGAAATTACGCCTGATCCTGATGAATTTCCTCCAGTTTTTCGTCTGGGGGTCCTGGCTCATTACCATCGGAGCCTACTGGTTTCACACCAAAGAATGGTCGGGGGCCGACTTTGGCGCCATCTTTTCCACCATGGGGATCGCATCCCTTTTTATGCCCGCCATTGCGGGGATCATTGCTGACCGATGGATCAACGCGGAAAGACTGCTCGGGATTTTTCATATCCTCGGGGCCATTGTGCTTTTCCTTCTCCCTCAGGTCGGTAATCCTGATCTTTTTTTCTGGGCTATGCTTATCAACATGGTGTTCTACATGCCAACCATTGCCCTGTCCATTACCGTTTCATATTCCTCCATGAAAAGCAAGGGCATGGACATCATCAAGGATTATCCGCCGGTGAGGGTCTTCGGAACCATTGGCTTTATCGTGGCCCTCTGGGTGATCAGTCTGACCGGATTGGAAAAATCTGAGTTCCAGTTCTACGTGGCCGCGGGCGCTGCCCTGTTCCTGGGATTGTATTCATTCACCCTTCCGCAATGCAAACCCGAAGGCCGGAACACCGGAAAATCATTCGTCAGTGCGTTGGGATTAAATGCCTTCGCCCTGTTTAAAAAGACCAAAATGGCTTTGTTCTTCATCTTTGCCATGCTTCTGGGAGCATCCCTTCAACTCACCAATGCTTACGGAGACACATTCATCCACGATTTCGCAAACATGCAGGAATATGCGGTTTTCAAAGATTTATGGGAAAGTGATTTCATGCTTGACCTGGCAGGGATCTCCGGCTTCGGTGAAAGTCTTTCATATATTTTCAGTTACGATGGTCTTATCACCATGCTGGTGCTGAAGTTTCCGGCCATCATTATGTCCATCTCACAGATTTCAGAGACCCTCTTCATTCTGACCATTCCGTTTTTTCTGAGAAAATTCGGCATCAAGAAGGTGATGCTTTTCAGCATGATCGCATGGGTGCTGCGTTTCGGGCTCTTCGCATACGGGGATCCTGCAGGCGGACTTTGGATGATCATACTCTCCTGCATTATTTACGGGATGGCTTTTGACTTCTTCAATATCTCAGGTTCACTTTTCGTCGAAACCCAGAGTGATCCTTCCATTCGGGCGAGTGCTCAGGGGCTTTTCATGATGATGACCAATGGTGTCGGGGCTTTCCTGGGAAGCTATATCAGCGGGGTGGTCATCGACGCTTTTTTCCTCAATCCCGACGGCAGCAAGCAATGGCAGGGAATATGGCTGGCTTTTGCTATTTACTCCCTGATCGTAGCCGTACTTTTTGCTTTATTATTCAGGCATAAGCACGATCCGAAAGCGGTCGAAAATATCAGACATTAAGCTTCGCAGGACTCGGCGAAACACCTCAAAGCATACAGGGTGCGGTCGCGCGCTTCAAGGTAGCCCATGTGGCCGACACCCCCCATGAGCAGAACCAGGGTGTCGTCAGACAGGACGGCCTGTTCCATTGCTTTACGGTAATCCACACGGCTGTCTTCCTTTCCCAGTATCCATAACACAGGAAAAGTCGCTTTTCTGAGGACTGCGCTTCTGTCCCTACGGTCCCGCATGCCTTCCAGGGCGGAAATCAGGCCCTCCGGACTCATTTTTTTTGCCCTTTCCAGCAGTTGCCTGATGGCAGCCGCACAGCTTTTCCGGTTGGCCTCAGCAAAAAGCTCGGGAATAAAGGCTGTGAGAAAATTATGATGATGGGCCTTCACCACCTTAATGACCTGTTCACGGCGCGCTTTGCCTTCCGGGTCATCCGCCAGCGCAGAAGAATGAAAAAGGCAAAGACCAGAAAGTAAGTCAGGGAATTTTTCTGCCACTGCCAGGCTTACATAACCACCCATGGAGTGACCCGTCAGCACACATTTCTGAATTCCGGCTTCCTTAAGCACATGAACCACCATCTCTGCCATGACCTCCATAGTGTGTATTTCGCCCAGACATTCACTGTTGCCATGACCCGGCAGATCGATACACAGCACCCTGAAGTCTGGGGCCAGCTCTTCCGCGAAATCGGTCCAGATGTCCAGGCTTTCAGTAAACCCATGCAGGAGCACCAGGTCGGGGCCGCTGCCATGAAGCGTGTAATGGATCCGGCGGTTCTTGAATAGGGTGTCGAAGGTTTTCATATACAGAGGCTTTAATACACAAAGATAAGGA
>CALGYY010000205.1 GCA_937934705.1 uncultured Bacteroidota bacterium | reverse complement strand
GGCATACCCGGCTGATCCCGCATAATCGTATCGCCCCAGTCGAATATCAGATTCATTGTTCTTTCAGATTCAGTTGTAAGTTGCTGATCTCGTCAAGCCATTTCAGGAGATCATTCCAGACTTCTTCCTTGTTGGTTTCATTCAGCATTTCGTGCCGGCCACCCTCATAAATTTTCAGGCGGACATCACGCAAACCTGATTCACGGTATGACGATGCCACACGGGTCGGCCCCTGACCATAATTTCCTACCGGATCTTCGCTCCCTGAAAAGATCAGCATGGGGAGTTCCTGAGGGCAGGCCTGATAACAACTTTGCCGGTTAATGAAGCGCACACCCTTCATCAAATCTGAAAACAGGGATGTTGTGCACAGGAAGCCGCAATAGGGATCCTCCATATATAATCTTACGATTTCCTGATCCCTGCTAACCCAGTCATAGGGAGTATGCGGGTTCTTAATTCTTTTGTTATAGGCCCCAAATGAAAGGGATGCCAGCAATTTACTTCTGTAATGTTTGCCCCTGAGTGCAGAGATCAGTCCTGCCAGCCAGCGGCCGCTGATGGTCAGGGCAGGAGGGTGGGCAGCTGTCCCTGACAGGACAACGCCTCCCAGTTCTTTTCCATAGCGGGAAAGAAATGTTCTGACCAGAAAGGATCCCATTGAATGTCCAAGCATGATCAGGGGGACCTGCGGAAAATCGCTTTTGATCTGCATTTGCAAAGACTTCAAATCTTCCACGCAAAGGTTCCATCCGTCGTTATCGGCAAAAAAACCGAGTTCATCAGTCGTCCGTGCAGTCTTTCCGTGCCCCCTGTGATCGTTTGCATATACTGCGTAGCCATGGCTATTGAGAAATTCTGCCAGGGCAGCATAGCGACCCGCGTGTTCGATCACCCCGTGAACGATCTGCACAACAGCCCTGGGCTTATTTTCGGGGATACTCTTGAAAGCACTGATCTCCTGACCGCCGGCGCCTGCATATGTATAATTTATCATAAATATCCTTATGTATCATATTAAACCCATGATCAGCAGTAATTCTCCGGCAACGTAAGTCAGCATAATCAGTACACCGGAATATCTGAAATCCTGCCTGAAGCGGGTAAACGCGATAAAGAAATCCGAAACCTGAAAAAGAAGTGCCCCTGTAATAGCCAGGAGGAAAGATTGAAGCGGAATGGAATCAAAACGTAACAAACAGACATACAAAAGGCTTGTGCCGAACAGCATATAGGTGATCCCCATCGGTCGGAATCTCCCGAAGTAAGGGTTCAGGTAACGGAAACAAACAATGGACGGGATGAATGCAGGGATAACAGGCCAGAGATAATCCACGGGGTCCATATCCTGCAGGGGGAGTTGCAGCAACATCCCTGTCACATAAGCAACATGTCCGAGCAGAAAAAATCCGGCTCCCAGCCTGAACGCAAAATTGCTCTTGCTAAGCAAGGAGATATCGCCGGCAAGAGCAAAGATCAGTGCAGCGCATATCAGGAGGTCGGTATTCTCCGCCATCAGGAGGTAATAGGCCAGGATGAGCGGTATCAGCAATGGTTTGGAGTAGGCCCGCATGAGGTCGTCATCCCGGGTTTCCGCCACGAGATTAACGGCCAATGCCAGAGATAATAAAGAGAATATGACAATCTGCTCGTATATCATCTGCTGTATCTTTCGCCGAAGATCAATGTTCCCAGCCGAACCATGGTGCTGCCTTCTTTTATGGCCTCAGGATAATCCTGCGACATCCCCATGGAACACTCCCTGAAATACTCACACTCTCTGAAAAATGATGAACGGAGCTCGTCGAATATCGATCTTAATGTTCTGAATTCCATGCTGACGGCTTCCTTATCATCAATAAAGCTGGCCATACCCATCACACCGCAAATCCGGATATTTTCCATGTGCTGATACTCTTCTGACTC
Source organism: uncultured Bacteroidota bacterium (assembly GCA_937934705.1). Lineage (GTDB taxonomy): Bacteria > Bacteroidota > Bacteroidia > Bacteroidales > CAIWKO01 > CALGYY01. Next base: position 3,020 of record CALGYY010000205.1, on the reverse strand, counting down.
AAGCAAAGCACGGGCTTCACCGATGTCAAGTCCGAATTTGCTCTCCTCTCTCGCAATGTAAAACTGCAGAAGACAGTCAACCCTTCTTTCGTTTTTTCTGGCCTCCCTGTTGACTTCCTGAAGCAGTCTCAGGCTGTCGATACTGTGGATCATGTGGACAAAGGGCAGGATGAATCTGACTTTATTGGTTTGCAGATGCCCGATGAAATGCCATTCGATATCCGCCGGAAGCTGGCTGAATTTTTCAGCCATTTCCTGCGCCCGGTTTTCACCGAATATCCGCTGCCCGGCCTCATATGCCTGAAGGATCTCATCGCATGATCTGGTCTTGGAAACTGCGATACATTTTACTCCGGAAGGAATTATCTTTCTTATTTCCAGTATATTATCACTAATCCTGCTCATCTTCTGAAAGAAAGCCGTAAAGTTAATAATATCTTAAGAATTTCCTAATTACAATAGTTAAAAGGATGGCGGGAAACCCGGGAAAGTCTACCTTTGCCCGTCAAAATTGCCGGATGATCTACCTGCTGTCAGCCATTCTTACGTCTACCCTGATCATACTGGGCTTCAAGGTATTTGAAAAGCTCAGAATAGATACAGTCACTGCAATCACCACCAATTATCTGATTGCTTCCGGACTGGGTTTCTGGCTGGCGGGTGAACAGGTGAATGTCAGCACCCTTCCGTTTGAAAGCTGGTTTCCCCTTTCAATGATCTCGGGTGTGTTGCTCATCGCTACCTTCTATGTTTACGCTTCAAGCGCACAGAAATCAGGTATTGCCATTACGGCTGTTTCAGGAAAGATGTCGGTTGTGATCCCGGTTTTATTGGGCTTTATCTGGTACAACGAAGATGCCTCATGGACCAAAATTGCAGGAATTATCCTTGCCATGCTGGCCTTCTGGCTGACTTTCAGAAAGAAAAATGAAAAGAAGGAAAGAATCATATGGCTACTGCCACTCCTGCTGTTTCTGGGCAATGGCATGAATGATAGTGTGTTTAAAATCGCAGAAGAGGATCATCTGCAGGACGACTTCATTTACTTTCTGGCAACAGCTTTCGCTGCCTCCCTGATACTTGGATTGATCGTATTGTTTATCAGGAATATAAGAACGAGAATGACGTTTAGCTGGAAAAGTATTGTTGCGGGAGTAGTGCTTGGAATCGTCAATTGGTACTCGACCTATTTCTTCCTTCAGGGTCTTCACCATTTTGATGTGAGCCTGTTTGTTCCGGTTTTCAATGTAAGTATCGTACTGGGTGGAGCACTAGGGGGTTATCTCCTCTTCAGGGAAAAACTCCGTCCGGTCAACTGGATCGGGATATTGCTGGCCATCGGAGCCATCACGCTGATGGCATTTTAGCTAGTTTTGTGCGGGGACTTCGGGTTGGCCCGTATTTCCCTCATGGGTGTCAAACAGATCCAGCATGGGTTTTCCCAGATCAGCGGGGAACCAGAAATTCATTAATCTCGCTGTGGTAGGGGCAACATCAATGAGTTCATAATGTGTACTGACGGTAACGCCTCGTTTGAAATCGGGACCGGCTGCAAACATGAAAAGGTGGCGGCAGCCCTCACAGGGACAGCCATGGTTCACGAATCCGTCAAGGACTCCATCCGTATGGCGGCCGTGGTCATTCGTAATAAAAACCGTTGTGCTGTCTTTGTAGAATTTATCGGTTTGCAGGAATTCCCAAACCTGGTGAATATAAGCATCCGTAGAGCGTATCCCATCAAGATAGGCTTCCCAGTTGCCTGAATGTCCGGCCGCATCAGGTTCAAGAAAATTGATCAGCACCAGACGGGGGTGTTCGTTCCTGAGGATATCAAGGGCCTCAAGGCAGGTCAGACTATCGTTCCTGTATCCGCTGCCATTTCCTCTGCCGTCGGTTCCGCAGTTAAATGCAGGCAGAAATTTGTCCTTGTATTCATTATGCCTGGTGTTGGCCAGAATGGAGAGCTTGTCTTTGCTTGTAATTACATAACTCAGAGGCCCCTTGACGTTCATAGAGCAGTTATAATACTGAAAAACAGAAGGCTGTGATGGAAACTCAAATCCGCTGTTGTTGATTTCCTCATAAAATGCCGTGGTAATAGCGGTGTGTCCTGCGTTGGTATAGGTCGGTCCTTCGTTGAAGAACTGATCACAAACCACTGAAACAGGCGCAATATGCTTGGCTATGAGTGGTATATACTGATGCATGGGGTCCCCCCAGGTTTCCGTATACCGGGCCCCATCCATAATCATAATCACTACATTCCGGGTTTTATACTGCTGTCCTTCGTGCTGTAAAGATTTCTGATTCTTTTCATTACAAGCAAAGCCAAGTGAAAGAATGAGAAGCAGGACAAAAAATTTCTTCAGTGTTTTCATCATTTTCATTGTTAAATCATTTTCAACCAATTCTGTAAGAGTACGCCTCCGGATGGCGTCATGATACTTTCGGGATGGAATTGGAATCCGTAGCAGGGAAAAGTACTGTAGCGAAGCGCCATTACGAGTCCTTCATCTGAAAGGGCCAGAATACTGAGATCCTGAGGAAGTTCTTCCCGGGCGACCACCCATGAATGATAAAGACCTGCAGGAAACGATTCATTCATGCCTTCAAAGATAGGGTCTTTTTCACAAACCCTGACTTCTGTGAGCCAGCCATGGCGGACTTCCTGTAAATTTAACAATCGTCCGCCCATTACTTCTGCGATCGCCTGATGACCCAGGCAAATCCCCAGAATTGGTTTACTTTCAACGTATTGACTGATCAGTTCACAAATCAGTCCTGCCTGAGAAGGGACTCCCGGACCGGGTGATAACAGAATGGCGTCATACTCACCGGCCTGATTCAGCGTAATCATGTCATTTTTGACCACGGTCGTTTCGCACATGCCGCTTTCGTCAAGCATCTGCCTGAGGTTCCAGGTAAAACTGTCATAATTATCGATCAGCAGCAGTCTTTTCAATATGATTGATCGTATTTTTGCAATCCGTCCATGCAAAATTAATGAAAGCCCTTGACAG
>CALGYY010000204.1 GCA_937934705.1 uncultured Bacteroidota bacterium | reverse complement strand
AATGAGATACTGATCCTGAGTCTTGTTCATAGTTTATAATAAACAATATAATATATCAGAAATCAGATGAGGATTTTTAAACAACAAACGCTGTACTTCATTCTGATTCTGTTTCTTGCGGCAGGTATGCTCGCCCTGGCTTTTCACAGGAATGATCCTGTACGGACTGAGTTCTGGAGGGTGGAAATTTATGCTGATAAGGCAGGGTATTACATTTATCTTCCTTCAGCTTTCATTTATTCGTTTAATTCAGAAGCCTATCCTGAGAATATTGAGGAAAAGTGCGGTTACGGGTTTTCGGTAAAGGAGGGTGTGGTAAAAACGAAATATCCATACGGAGTCAGTCTCCTGCTTGCGCCATTTTTCCTGGTCACCCACGCCATCGTGAGCATGTCAGGCGGTCAGGCGGATGGTTTTTCGAGGCCTTACCATTGGGCGGTCCTGATCTCCGGAGCTTTCTTTCTTTTTCTTGGACTGTGGTTTTCTTATAAATTACTGTCGAAGTACTTCGCAGCAGGAATCTCTTTTCTGGCGCTGTTCCTCCTGCTTACCGGCACCAATCTCTTCTGGTATGCCAGTGAAGATATCGGGATGTCGCATGTTTATTCCTTTGCATTGTTTGCCATGCTGATGTATTATTACCATCAATTGGTACATCTGAACCATTCCGGAAAGCGATGGCTGTATTTTATCATTGTTGCTGTACTCATCGCTCTGATCGCACAGGTCAGAAATATCAACCTGATATTTATACCTTTTGTGCTCTTATGGGATATCCGTTCATTCACCTCCCTGCGCGAAAGAATAATCACTTTTATTACATGGAGAAATATACTTGTTTTTCTGTTGATTTTCTTCGTGTTTTCATTGCCCCAGTTATTATACTGGAAATATTCATATGGTAGTTATCTTGTATATTCGTACCAGGGTGAAACATTTTCCAACTGGAATGAACCCTTTCTGGCAGAAATGCTGTTCTCTCCCCGGAGTGGGATCTGGGTTCACAATCCACTGCTTGTTTTTGTAGTCATCGGCGGATTATGGATGTTGCTGAGGGAAGCAAAGGTCCGGATCAATGCTGTGTTGGTTCTTTTTGTATTTGTATTATATGTATACTTATATTCCTCCTGGGGGACATGGTCGCTCGGTACCGGCGAAGGCAGCGGGAGCCGCGCAATGGTGGATCTGTACCCCTTACTCTTTTTTCCTGTAGTGTGGATCATGCAGCATACGAGAAAATGGATGAGGGGCGTCGTTTTGGGGCTGATGATCCTCATGATGCTGTATTACCAGAACCTTGTACTGCGGCCCCAGCCTTACAATGCCATCAGCGACTGGGAATGGTATTATTACAAGCAGAATTATTACTCAGGAGCCTTTATGCGACCTTTGCTGGGTCCCAATTATTATCAGGAAGATCCTGATATGATACTCACGCTGAAAGCCTGTAACGGAAATTATGTCGGAGTTAGACCCGACGGTCAACTGGCCGCTGTCAGCGACAGCGTCACAAAGAACGAGATGCTGAATTTCATTTACGTGATCAGAAAAGACGGAAGTTTTGCCATTAAAGCAGCCAACAGTTATTACGTCAGTGCCGATGCATTTCATCAGAACCTGCTTCTGGCCCAGGCGGAAGTGAGGTCGTACTGGGAAACATTCTTTCTTGTTCCTCAGGAGAAGGGGAAGGTAGCCATCCAAAGCCATGATGGCTTCTATGTCAGCTCAGAACCTGTCAACGAGGGGATCTTAATCGCCAACAGAACGGCGATTCTTGATTGGGAGCTCTTTGAGGCCGATACCTTGTACCTGCGGGAGTAAGATCTAATTTCAACAATCCTTTCTGATCAACAGCATCACACTTTCTACATGCTGGGTGTGCGGAAACATATCAACGGCTCTCACCCTGACAATACGATAGGCATCTTTCATTAATGCCGCATCCCTGGCCTGTGTGGCTGAATTGCAGCTGACATATACGATGCGTTGCGGGGCGCAGTCAAGGATCTGCTCCACCACCTTTTCGTGCATCCCGGCCCGGGGAGGGTCGGTGATGATCAGGTCGGGCCTGCCTTGCTGAGCTATGAATTCCGGCGTAAGTATGCGATGCATGTCACCGGCAAAGAAGTGCGTGTTGGTGATCCCGTTGAGTTCACTGTTCAGGCGTGCATCTTCCACAGCCGACTCAACGTACTCTATCCCGATCACCGCCCGGGCCTTCCCGGCGATATAGTTCGCTATCGTTCCGGTTCCCGTGTAAAGATCATAAACCGTTTCATGGGGCTGAATGCCGGCCCACTCAGCGACCAGACGGTATAAGTTGAGCACCTGCTGTCCGTTGGTTTGAAAAAAAGAAACCGGACCTATCCTGAAACGAATTCCGTCAAGACTTTCCATCATATGATCCTTGCCGTGAAAAAGATGAACAGGCAGATCACTGATGATATCGTTCTTCTTGTTGTTGATCACGTACATGACTGAAGTCAGCTCAGGGAACTTACTGACCATATGTTGAAGAAGGGCCTCCCGGCTGCCTTTGTCATCGCCGGTAAAAACCATGATCAGCATCCAGTCGCCCTGACTGGTGCTCCTGACAAACATATTCCGAAGATATCCCCGGTGTTCGCGCAGATCATAATATTCAAGCCTTTTCTCCAGCGCGTATTTTCTGACTTCCAGACGGATCTGGTCTGAGAGGGGAGGAGGAAGAAAACACTCACGCAGGTCAAGTACCCTGAAGAAAGTGGGCGCCACATGAAAGCCCAGAGCGTTCATATTCTTTTCCACTTCCGGAGTTCCTTCATCTTCGCGGGTCAGGTAGCGGACATTCGAAAAGGAATACTCCATTTTGTTCCTGTAGTGTCTTATCAGCG
>CALGYY010000203.1 GCA_937934705.1 uncultured Bacteroidota bacterium | reverse complement strand
AAATTCATCCCTGCGCCAGGAGTAACCTTCGTAATCAGCTTCAGCCTTTTCTTCAGAATCTTCATATTTCGTCAGACTGCCTTTGAAATACAGATTGCCAAACTCTTTCCATTGGGAGCGGTTTCCCCATGTGTAGCTGATCTTTTCCTTACGGTCCTTACTGATGTAATCCACCGCCTGTAGCTTCTTTACCCAATCATGGGTGACCAGGTAGCGGACTACACCTTCCTTCGTTTCCTGCGCATCAATGCAAAGGGCAAATGATGATATAATGACGAATATAAATATCTTTTTCATACGATATAGATATGATTATAATTTACCAGAATCTTTCTCTTTTAACTCCGGTCTGAAAGCCTTTGAGATTATAACTGAAGCTTAGCATGAAATACCTGGCCAGGGTTTCAGCCTGGGTGCGGTAGAACTGGTTCTGATAACTGCTCTGGCTGAGGTAAAAATTGCGGTTCAGGATATCGAAAGCGGCCAGTCGGATCTGGAACTGGTTCTTTTTCCCAAGTAAGCGCCTGACAGAAGCATTGAGCAGGGGTTTTTCATTGGTGAACTGATATCGGCTGTTTTCCGTGAAGTCGTAATCGAAATTGGCCTCCAGGTACGTTTTACTGACGAACTCCCACTTCAGGTTCAGTCCGCCGCCATAAGCGATGATATCCTGATCCTGTTCGTTGTTGATAGAAAGCTGGTTCTCCGAATACCGGCCGAAACCATAGAGGTCCATGGTCAGTTTCTTATAAGGGTTAATGGTAAACGACATCCTGCCGCCGTAATAAGAAGTCTTGCTTTGGTTCAGCACTTCATTGACATAGGCCGGTGATTGATCATAGCGGTAATTGGCAGAAATGCTCATCGTGAGTTTGGTTTTGACCAGTGGGAAATTGCTCCACAGATATCCTGAAACGTCCATCCCCTTACCATTGTTAGCAGGTTTTGTGATGCTGATGTAACCCAGTGAGTCTACCCAGTTGATGCTGCGGTTATACCCGATGACATCATCCATGAAACTGGCATCCCCGCCCACGTTCACGCTGGCGAAGGAAGCCGGATTATGATAGTACAGATTCAGGGAAACCGAATGGCCCCTTTCAGGATTCAGTTCTGGATTTCCTTCCACACGACTGGTCAGTCCCGTGATCACCGTTATGGGCTGCAGGTCGCTGAATGAGGGCTCATTGATCATGTAGCCATAATCCGCCTCCAGCCACATTCCGTTGCTGAACTCGTAATTCAGGTTGAATTTCGGACTGATATTCCAGTATTCCTTGTGAGTCGGGTCCGTGAGCAAAGGCAGGTGAGCGTCTCTGGCATATGACCCGTCAAGCATCAGGTGCTGCCCGGAAACGCCCAGTAAAATATTAAGTGCATTCTTGGCAAAACGGATCCCGCTTCCCAGACGGTTAAACATCACCTGGTTCTCGTACCAGAGGCAGAGACTGTCATATTTTACTGTCGCATCAAGCGGATCGCCGGCTTGCCGGTTGACTTCATTATCGGACCATGCGAAATTGTAAAAGGTTTCAAGAAAGAAAATCTTTGAAAGCGGCTCCGTATAGAGCAGGCTCGATTTTAACTGCTGTACCCCGTTGTCGTTAATATCCAACTGCCGGTAAAGCGTCAGGTACACCGGATCGCTGAGGAAACTGTTACCGGTATACTGCGTGAGATCGTCACCTGCATCTGACAGGTTGTAGCCTGCGCTCAAGGCCAGAGCCCTCCCGGCCTTTTTGAATTTGTGGTTGTAAATGGCCGTGGCATTGCCCCTGTAACTGATATTGTCCTTACGGCGGTCGTTCGAAAGACGGTTGAGACCGACCATGGCTTCATCATAATACCACTTTTCGCCGAGGTTCACCTCATCTGCACTGGTGTACCTGAAATTAAACTTCACCACCAGTTTATTCAGTGAGTCGAAGTCATGCTCTACCCTGCCGGCAAGGCTGTGGTTGCCCTTATGACTCAGGTGATCGGAGGTGTCATTCACGAAATAGGATGAATCCGTTAGTAAGGTCTGCCCGAAACTCTCCGTATGATAATTCAGCCTTGTGTAATTGTAAAAGTAGCTGGTGCTGACCTTGGTCTTACGGTTGTCGAAGTTATAATTGACGCCGGCACCGTAATTACGTGTGAAGCCCATACCGTTGAAATAGCTGATGGGGACGTCACGGTCATCAAAGGAATAATACCTGTTGCCGCCGCTGCTGAAGCCGAAATCACCGTTATCCCACTGGCTGAAGGTGTTTTGTCCTTTGAATTCACTGTAATCTTCCCAATTGACTCCGGTCTCGTTGATATTGTTGGCATAGCCGATAAACGACAGCTGGTTTTTCTCATCAAAACGATTATAGTTTCCCCTGCCTGCCCACCTCTCTTCCGTACCTCCGGCAATGGTGGCTTTCCCGAAGCTTCCCTTTTTGTATTCATCTTTCAGTTCAATATTCATCGCCTTCTCTTTGGATCCGTCATCCACACCGGTAAGTTGCGATTGCTCCGATTTCTCATCGAATACCTGCACTTTTGATATGGCCTCTGCATCCAGGTTCTTGGTGGCACTTGAAGGATCATCCCCGAAAAATGATTTGCCGTCGACATACAACCTTTTAATGTCCTTCCCCTGGGCCACAATGTTGCCGCTGCCATCTACCTCAATACCGGGCAAACGCTTCAGAAGATCTTCAACCGAAGACCCGGGAGGTACTTTAAAAGTGGTGGCGTCATACTCAATCGTATCCCCCCTGATCGTCAGGGGTGCCTTGGCCGTACGGATCACTACTTCCATCAATTCCGCAGCAATAGGCTTGATCCTGACGATTCCCAGATCGTTGACGCTCGTCGAATGGGCAGGGATGAACAGCTGAAGG
>CALGYY010000202.1 GCA_937934705.1 uncultured Bacteroidota bacterium | reverse complement strand
CGACGCTCTTCCGATCTCCGGTGACGATGAAACTCACGAACGCTTCGTCTTCTGCAATACTCAGGTTCTGCAGATCCGGCATGAGCTGATCCCCAATGCTGAAAAAGACCTTGTTGCGGCTGTACAGATTCAGTGGCGTTAAACTCAGGGTGTCACCGGACTGAAGTCCTTCGATACGGAAAGTCAGAATATCCGGAGTCTCCTCAGGGAAAGAACAGTCAAAGTAATGAAAGCTGCCTTTTTTCAACTCTTTTTCAGCGATGCCTACTCCCTCATTAAGCAGGAACAGCCTGGCAGGCTGAGAACTTCTGGCAGAAAAGTACAGATAATCCGGTGCTTCAGGAACCTTCGCTGACTGGTCCTGCATCATAAAGAACACCCAGGTCGCGGGAATGACCAGGAAAAGCAGGTATGCAGCCTTAAAATTCCGTATCAGCTTTTTTAACATCTTTGTTTTCAGCCAAGTTCGATCACAACGGTAAAACCATTCCCCACCTTATCGTCGGGATCCTGTATCTGAATCACATTCAGTCCGCAGAGGACACAGAGTTCATGGAAATTGGAGGGCTCAAATACTGACCAGTGTTTCCCCCTGAATTCATCCTCCACCATGGCTCCGCTCAAATGCCTTTCATTCAGTTCAGCCACTGAGGTCAGTTCGAGGCCGGCATCGAAAGTACGCTGCCGGTGGGGTACGATGATAAATATGTATTTCCGTGCAACCCTGGCCCATTCAAGCAGTGCGGAAATGGGATTGTAGAAATGTTCGATCACGTGTGAGCTGATCACAAAGTCGAAGGATTTATCGGCCAGGGGAAGCTTATTGCCTTCTGCAACGATGTGTACCTGCATGGCCTCGCCGCATTCACTGATCTCGTATTGCTTGAAATGGCTGTTCATGTCACCCACCCGGTCAACATTGATGGTGTTCAAACCAAAACTGTTATGGGCTGAGCCGCCGATTTCAATGCCATGCAGTCCGTCGAGATAAAAATGAGCCAGAGCAGATTCAGGAAACTTCATTCATCAGTGTTTAAAATTTAAAATATAAAAACGGGTTATAAGTCTGCGTGGTCACGGCCATGGCCGAGAGTAGCAGTAATACGACAATTGCGCAAACTGACAATACCTCTTTTGCTTTTCTGAAGCGCTCTGACCTGAACACTTTGGTTTCATGCCAGGGGATGCAGAAGAAGACGCCAAGCAGCAGCAGGGTCAGATGATGCGGACCTGTAAAATTAAGGGGTCCCAGTGTCCCCTTGCCATTCATTCCGAACATCAGTCCGAAATAATCCATGGCCTGCGCCGGGTGATCGGTGAATACGAAAACGAAGCTGAGGATCACAATCAGCAGGGCGTAAATAATGCCGAATATCTTTATTTTCTGAATGAATGACTTCAGGAACCATTGTTCCGCCCCGAGGAAGAGACCATGCATAGCGCCCCAGATCAGGAAATTCCATCCCGGTTCGTGCCAGATTCCGCAGAGGGTGAAGGTGATCATAAGTGCCAGAAAAACGCCGGCTTTCCTCATGCGGCGGAATGAAAGGGAAAGTGGGGTAAAAAGGTATTCGTTCAGCCATCCGGAGAGGCTCATGTGCCAGCGCCTCCAGAATTCGCTGATGGATCTGCTGATGTAGGGGAAATTGAAATTCTCAGGCAATCTGAAACCCAGCATACGGCCTGTGCCAACCGCCATATCAGTATATCCCGAAAAATCGAAGTACAGTTGAAGGGTAAAAGCGATGATTCCGATCCAGGCGACGGATGGGCCTGCCATACTCCATTCGCTGTGCAGAATCTGGTCGGCGAGCAAACCCAGCGGATCGGCCAGCAGGACTTTTTTAGACAGACCGATAATGAAGCGTCTGACACCGGAGCTCATCAGATCGGGGTCAAAGCTGCGTGCATGCAGGCTGTCTTTCAACTGGTGATAGCGGACCAGGGGACCCGACAGCAATTGGGGAAACATGCTGATGTAAAGGATTACATAGACCGGGTTCTTCTCATGGCGTGCGTTTTTGCGGTAAACGTCCACAATGTAGGAGATGGCCTGAAAAATAAAAAACGAGACCCCGGCGGGGAGCAGGATTTTCAGACGGGGAAGCTCTGATACCCCGAGCAAGTTCAGGCTGTCGATCAGAAAGCCCAGGTATTTGTAGTAAAACAGAACGGCGATCAGCACCGCGACTCCCGCAACGGCCATGAGTTTCCTCAAGCGGCTTCTGACGATCAGCCACCCTGACAGCCAGGTGATGAACCCGATCAGCAGCAAAAGGGCGATCAGGAGACCCGCCCCCCAGGCGTAGAAGACCATTCCGGCGGCAAAAAGTATGATGTTCTTCCCCCATGTTCGCGGCATCAGGTAGTACAAGGCCAGAACCACAGGCAGAAAATAGAACAGGAAAGTCACTGAACTGAACAGCACGCCGGATCAATTTTGTTTGCGGACCCTCAAACCTGCCAGTTCAGATAGTGCTGATTATCAGAATATATACCGCTATCTGATGCTGGGCCGGGTATTCGGGCCGGAAGTCACAAAGATAAATATTTAGCACTCAGTATGGCCTCTGTATGAACCTGCCGGATGTTGCTGAACTCAGATTACTGTTCGCCGGTGCTTACATCTCCGGAATGATTATCTTTGTTTGCCTATTGAATCACTCAAAAGTCAGCGCTGTGATCATCCATCACCAGAAAAAATTTGTGGTATTTCAGGCATGGAAATCAGCCAGTTCTACCCTTTACAGGCGATTGGAGAAGTTCAACGACAGTCCTTACAGCCGCTTCTATGACTTCAATCCGTATTTGCAGAGAATCGTGCATCAGCATATGACCGTGGCCGACCTGAAGGCTTTGCCTGAGTACAGGCCGGATGACCGTTTTGCGGCCTTTGTACGCAATCCTTACGACCGTGTTTACTCGGGATTTATACAGATCCAGCGCGACCTGCAGCAGCAGCCGGCCATGCCTTTTCCTGCTGACTGGATCCGGGAACATGTGATGGGTCAGCTGGCATTGAACGCGAAGCGCCTGCAGGATGCCGCCTTTGATTTCGATGCCTGGGTCGGATTGCTGAAAGCTGCGGATATTTATGAGACGGGCTTGAATTCGAGCCTTCCCTTGCATCCGGCACATTACTGGACCCATGACGGGGAAAAGGTCTTTACCGGTTTCATCGGAAAAGTTGAGCATTTTGAAGCGGACTTCCGGAGGATGCTGGAGTATCTGGGTATTGATGAAGAGATCGGGATGGCCAATGAAAATCTGAGCGACAGTCCGGCTCCCGAAAATACTTACCGCTATGTTCATCTGATGTCGGCGGCCACCATCGACAGAATTAACATGTTGTTTGAGAAGGATTTTCAGTTGTTTGATTATCCTTTCGCCTGAGCAGATCCGGATTCAGACACAGGATATTTTTTCTAACTTTACCCCCTGAATCTCTGCCCATGAACCTGAACCTTGTCCGTATGATTGATATCCCCACCCACGAAGACCAGCGGGGTGTGCTTTCCTGTATTGAGCAGGCGACGGGCTTTCCTTTCGGCATTCAGCGCGTGTTTTATATCCACCGGGTGAAGCACGACAGGGGGGGGCATGCCAACAGGATTACGGACCAGGTGCTCATTCCGCTGAAGGGATCGCTCAGGATCCGTCTGTTCGATGGAAACCGGGAAGAAGTTTTTCACCTGGCGCGTGCGGATCAGGGCTTGCTGATCCCGCATATGGTCTTTCTTGAGATGTACGATTTTTCTGAAGATGCGATTTGCCTGGTGATCGCCAGTGCTGAATACAACGAAGCGGAATACATCAGATCGAGAGATGAATATACCCGTGAAATAAATTCTGAAAACCAGCAGGGATAATATGAAAGTATGGGACTACAGGGACGAGTTTGAACGGGAGAAAGAGGAGATCTATGCTGCCATCGGCGAGGTGCTGGAATCGGGACAGTTGATTCTGGGGGAGAAAGTCCGCCTTTTTGAGCAGGCCTTTGCCCGTTACTGCGGCCTGAAATACGGTGTGGGTGTCGACAATGGGACCAACGCGGTTTTTCTGGCGCTCAGGGCATTGGGGATAGGTGAGGGAGATGAAGTGATCACGGTTCCCAATACGGCTGTGCCAACCATTGCAGCCATTGTTTCCTGCGGCGCCAGACCTGTTTTTGTTGACGTTGAGGAAAACGGATTCCTGATGGATATCAGCCGGGTGGAGGAAAAGATAGGACCACGCACACGCTGTCTGCTTCCGGTACATCTTTTCGGGCAATGTGTGAATATGGAGGGTGTGAATGAAATTGCAGCTGCCCATGGACTGAGCGTCCTGGAAGATTGCGCGCAGTGTCACGGCGCGGAACTCGGGGGCCGCAAAGCCGGTTCGATGTCCGACATTGCAGCGACCTCTTTTTATCCGACAAAAATTCTGGGAGCATATGGTGATGCGGGTATGGTACTTACTTCCTCGGAAGAAACGGACGAGCGCCTGCGGGCGCTCCGCATGTACGGAATGAAGGGCAGTTATTATGCTCATGAACACGGCTATAATTGCCGGCTGGATGAGATGCAGGCTTCCATACTTCTGAAGAAACTGGCACATATTGAGGATTACATTGCGCACCGGAGACGGATTGCTGCGGTTTATCAGGAGAGACTCCGGGAGTCCGGCCTGCTGTTGCCACAGGAACTACCCGGTCGCCGTCATGCCTGGTATCTTTATGTGGTGAGGCATCCGCAGCGGGACCAGATCATTGAAAAACTGAAAGCAGAGGGAATATTTCTCAATATCAGCTATCCCTGGCCGGTTCACCTGATGAAGGCCTACCGCTTCCTGGGGTATCATGAAGGTGATTTTCCCGTCAGCGAGAAACTAGCGGGTGAAATATTTTCCCTGCCCATGTATCCTTCGCTGAGCGATGAAAAACAGGATCAGTTCATCAGAAGCCTCCTGCAGGTGCTGCAAAGCACCGGGGCTTAAACCATACGCGCTACGACCATGGATCAGAATGAAACCAGGATCAGTATTGTCATTCCCGTTTATAACGCGGAAGCAAGCATTGGCAAATTAACCGCGCTGTTGCATGAGTCGCTTGCCTCGCTGTATCCTCTGGAAATCATTCTCGTGAATGACGGTTCCCGCGACGCTTCCCACAGCGAATGTGTGAAGTTGTGGGAGAAGTACCGGGGCATGGTGAAATACTTCAGTCTGGCCAAAAACTTCGGAGAACACAATGCTGTTATGGCCGGGCTCAACAAATCCACAGGAAGTCATGTTGTGATCATGGATGATGATTTTCAGAATCCTGTGAGTGAAGTCATCCGGCTGATCGACTTTTCTGTGGAAAATGATTTTGATGTTGTATATACCTACTATGCTGATAAGAAGCACAGTTTCTGGAGAAATCTGGGCAGCCGTCTCAACAGCTACATGGCTACCCTGCTTCTGAAGAAGCCGCGGGGGCTTTACCTTAGCAGTTTTAAGTGCTGCAACCGTTTTATTGTAAATGAGATCATACGTTATACGCTTCCGTATCCCTATATCGACGGACTGATCCTGCGTTCTACGGCTTCCATCGGAACCATTGAGGTGAAGCACGCCGGCAGGCAGGAAGGAAAATCGGGTTATACCCTGCGGAAGCTGATCAAGCTCTGGTCGAACATGTTCACCAATTTCTCGGTTCTTCCTCTGCGCATATCGACCTTCATCGGCTTGTTCTTCGCGCTGACGGGTTTCTTGTTCGGGATCTATTCCATCATCGAGCATTTCATGGTGCCGACCCTGCCTCCGGGCTTTTCACTGACCATTACCTCCATTTTTGTTTTTGCAGGCATTCAGCTGATCTCTCTGGGTATGATCGGGGAATATGTCGGCCGGATTTTCATCTCCCAGAATAAGCAGCCGCAGTTTACTGTCAAGAAAGAATTCCTCTGAAAACGTCCGGGATCTGACATCAGCTATGGAAGAGAATCAGTACAGATACATGTTTGAGGTGGAAGACCGGCACTGGTGGTATGCCGGAAACCATGAACATTTTCTTCAGATGGTCAGGAAGCGGGGTCTGCTGAAAACTGCTGCCCGTGTGCTTGATGCGGGATGCGGCACCGGACGATGGCTGCAAAGGCTGAAAGCAGCCGGAGAGATCGTTGAGCTGGGTGTGGATTACAGCCCGCTGGCGCTGGAGCTGGCCGCAGAGCGTGGCTCCCTGAATCTGCAGCAGGCCGATCTCAATACCCTGGAGCTACAGGATAACGCCTATGATCTGATCACTTCATTTGATGTGATCTGCAATGCAAACATCCGTGATGCTCAGGTGGTGGGGCGTCTCAGGCGCTTCATGAAACCGGGCGGATATCTCCTGCTTTCGGTTCCGGCTTATCGTTTCCTTATGGGTGAACATGATAAAAGGGTTTATCAGGACAAGCGCTACACCCCGGCCTCAGTGAGAAAACTCATACGGCAGAATGATCTCATCGTGGAACACCTGACCTGCGGCGTTTGCCTGCTGTTTCCGCTGGCGCTGATGAAACGCTTATCTGAGAAGGTTTTCAAAAAGAAGAAGGCGGAACACAATGAAGTAAAGATGCCTTCGAAATATATCAATGCTTTCTTTCTGGCCATCATGAGGCTGGAGAACAGCTTGCAGTCACGCATCAGCATGCCCTTTGGACTGAGTGTCATCGTTCTGGCCAGAAAACCCCTGTAAGTTGTCAACCGTATGGACAAGTCAAATAAAATCATAAAATACTGGATTCCATCACTGTTGTATGCGCTTACAGCGGTCTCCGCCGGCATGATCCTGTATTTTATTCTCCGCTATGGCATAGATGTACCCTACAATGACCAATGGGAATACGTCGGCTTTTTTGACCACCATTCACTCGGTATCCTGACTTTTGAAGAATTGTTCAGGCTGCATAATGAATACCGCAAGTTTTTTCCCAACCTGATCTATGTTCTGCTCGGTTCTCTCACCCATTGGAACGTACGTTATGAGATGGTGGTGATCTTTATACTCGCATGCCTCGTCACTTTCAATATCTGGAATGTGGCCCGAAGGACGCTTCAGGCTAACCCGACGGTGATTCCGCTCCTGTTGTTTACAGCATCCCTCTTCATTTTTTCTCCGATGCAATGGGAGAACTGGCTTTTCGGGATACAGATCGAATACTATCTTCCGGTGGTCTGTGTGACCGCCTGCTTTCTGGCGGCCTTTGTAAGAATGAATCCCTGGCTGAAGCTCTTCATCATTCTGTCGCTCTGTATCGTCTGTTCTTTTTCTTCGGTGAACGGACTGATCATCTGGTTCATTACTTTTCCCGTGATCATCTGGTCAGGTCCCCATCAGGCTTTTTTCAGGAAATGGTACATTGCACTCCTCTGGCTTGTTGTTGGTGCCGCTTCGGTCTTTATCTATTTTCATGATTATGTCAAACCGGAAGCCCATCCCAGTCTTGCCATGGTGCTTGAGAAACCCGCTGATGCTTTCCTTTATTTCCTGGGAACCCTCGGAAACACTTTCAGACTGCGGCATACCATGGATTCCATCCTGATCATGGGTTTTGTTATTCTTTTTATCTTTATCATACAACTCTTCTATATCATATATTATTTCAGGGACAGAGATCTGAGAGAACGCTCCGTGGTCTGGATCATGCTGGCCTGCTATTCTTTCGGAACCTCATTGCTGCTGACGGTCGGACGCATGGGTTATGGACTTCCGCAGTCCTTTGCGAGTCGTTATACCACCTTCACACTCTTTGCAGTGGTGGGTGTGATCTTCCTGAGCGGGGTGATCATACAGCACCTCAGGAAAAGAAAAGGGAAACTTGCGTTTCTTCTGGTGATTCCCTTACTGGCCGTAGCTTTCACGGTATATGCAAAACTGAGCACCTGGTCAACGGCGGTGGCTGAGCTGAAATCATATTCCACTTATATGAGGCACGGGGAGGCAGGACTTATATTCATCAATTTTCACCCTTATGAGAACTGCGAGTGCCGTGTTTATCCGGGGAACTACCAGGAGATCAGGCGTACGGCCAACATTCTCGACCGCATGAATTATCTGAGGCCCACACTGGCTTCTTCTCCTTTCGTGGATGAACTGGAAGGCCCGGAAAGCGGTGTATGGGACTTCGGTACCTTCGGACAAATGGTGTGTCACAACGACAGTCTGATTACGGTTTACGCTTCGAGCATGCTGCCCGATACGCGCCAGTCGCCGGATGCTGTACTGTTCACCTGTCAGGACAGCCTGGGGAGACCGGCATTGTTGAGCATTTACAACGGGGACAGCATTACCTTTTCAAAGACGATCGAAGTATCCCCGGCACTCGGGCGCCCCCTGGAGATTTCTGCATGGGCTTACCGCTGCGATCTCAATCTGACGTACAAATTGAAAGGCAGCTTCAGTATTCCGAAATCAACGGACCGGGAGCAATCTCCTGTGGACTGATTTTGCTGCTTATTTTATGGCATCAAAGCCCGTATCCATGAAAACCTCTGAAACAGTCGGATGTGCGTGTATTGTCTGCGCGATGTCGTAAACGGTGCCCTCAATTTGCATATAGGCTGCAGCTTCGGCAATCATATCGGTGGCGTGCTCAGCAACAATCTGAACACCCATTACCTGTCCGTAACGCTCTTCCGATAATATCCGGATGAATCCTTCTGTATTGCCTTCGGTAAGGGCTTTCCCGTTTGCACTCAGCGACATTTCGTTGATTTTGTATGGAATTCCTGATTCTTTCAGTTGACTTTCGGTACTGCCGATCTGCGCAATCTCCGGGTAGGTGTAAAGATTATATGGATAATTTTTGAAATCGAAGGAGGTGCGTATTCCTTTGAAATGATTCACCAGCCAGATCCCCTGAGCCGAAGCCACGTGAGCCAGGTAAGATTTGCCGTTGACATCACCGATGGCATAGATTCCCGGGACAGAGGTCTGAAAGAACTCATCGGTTTTAAGGAAACCGGCCTCATCTGTTTCTATCGTCGGCTCCGCCTTCGGAATAACGGCTTTTCTCCAGCTCGCATTTACAATGAGTTCGCAGGAAACTTTCTGTTTCCCGATGCTCAGCTTACCTTTCTGGTATGCCGTGATCTGGCCCCCGCGGTGCAGGTTCACGCCCCTTTTCTTAAGCGAACGTAAAGCGTAATCCTCCAGAAAAGCATCCATGCCCGGCAGGAAATCGCCTTTGGGAGCAAGCAGGTGTACTTCACTGCCCGCCAGCCTGAAAAACAGGGCCAGTTCGGCAGCTACCGGACCGCGCCCGAGGATCGCAACTGATCCGGGCAGTTTGGGGATGGAGAAAAGATGATCAATCTGAATAACGTCCTTGTGATTGACCGGCAGGGGAGAGAGACCCGGATAGGATCCGGTGGCGATAATGATCTTCCCTGCTTTAAGATGCCGCTTGTCAACGCTCACGCTTCCGCTGCCGTTGATGCGGGCTTCACCCTGAATAATGTCAACGCCGTTTTTTTTGAGCAGCCAGCCGATACCTCCGCTCATCTTTCCAACTATGGCCGATGCCCTTTCTTTGACGCGATCCCAGTCCAGCTCAAGTTCTTCTTCCCTGATCCCGCGTACTCCGAAATCCGGGGCATGCCTGGCTTTCTCCAGCAATTTGGCACTTTCGATCATCGCTTTGGTCGGGATGCAGCCCCAGTTCAGGCACATGCCCCCGATGTGTTTTTTTTCAATCAGGGCGGTTTTCATTCCGAGCTGTCCTGCCCGGATGGCGGCGACGTATCCCGCGGGACCGGCGCCTATAATGATGATGTCGTATTCCATGTCAGCAAATTTAATCAATTTGAATTCAGTCGATCAGCACGGCAACAGGATCAGCCAGGTATTTCATTACATCGTTCAGAAAACGGGTAACCTCGCCTCCGTCGACTATCCTGTGGTCAACACTCAATGAAAGAGGCATCACCACACCTTTGGTGATCTCACCCCCGATAATCACGGGCTTCTCCATTACACGGCCGGTTCCCAGTATCCCGGCCTGCGGGAAATTGATCACGGGAACCGCGTGGATGCCGCCTATCGAGCCGTAATTGGTGATGGTGAAAGTCCCGTCCTTCATGTCTTCCATGCTGATGCTTCGCGTACGGGCCTTTTCCGCAAAGCCTGAAACAGCAGCGGCCAGCTCAGTGATGCTCAATCGGTCTGCATCACGTATCACCGGAACCATCAGGCCATCCTCTGTATCCACCGCAATACCGATATTGTAATAATGCTTGAAGATCATCCTGTTGTTTTCAAGGTCCATCTGGGAATTCAGCAGGGGATGGGACTTGAGCGCTTTTGCAACGGCTTTGATAATGAAGGGAAGATAACTCAGTTTCAATCCCTGTGCGGCAAGCTGCTCCTTGTAACGCTGGCGTATTGCCGACAAATTGCTGATCTCCACTTCTTCATGAACCGTCATGTGGGCCGCCTGCTGTTTGGATGCCAGCATATTTTTCGCGATGGTTTTACGCAGTTGACTCAGGGGCTCAAAGGTGACCCGTTCATCCAGCGGTACCACGATCTTTTTCTGACGGTCGATGACCTCACGGGAGGATTGGATATACCTGCTGACATCTTCGGTGGTGACCCTGCCTCCGGGACCCGTTCCCGTGATCAGGTTGATGTCGACCCCGTGCTCCTTCGCCATGGCTCTGGCCACAGGTGTTGCCAGGGCTTTTCTGAGAGGTTTGTCCTGATCCTGGCGGACCTCCGGGCCCTCATCACTTGCCGGCAGATAAGCATTGTTACCGGCCACTTCCAGGGTTCCCACCACGCCGGCACCTTTTTCTTCCACCTGCTCAGTAAGGGGCTCATCCGCAGCCGCTTCTCCTGTTTCAATCTCCACCAGAGGTTCGCCAACCTTCACCACATCGCCAACTTTTCCGTAAAGGGCGACAATAGTTCCTGTGCGCGGGGATGGGATATCGGTCACCACCTTGTCGGTTTCCATTTTCAGCAGCGCATCACCGGATCTGACAGGCTGGCCTTTGACCACGTACCATTCGGCAATGGTGCCTTCATCAAGGCCTTCTCCAATATCCGGGAAATTAAATATATATCTCATGCCTGATTGTTTTAAAAATTCACGGTCTTCTGGATTTCATAAAGGATCTTCTCCGGCGTTTGCATATAGAAATGCTCCCCGCGCGGCAGAGGGACAATGGTGTCGAAGCCCCCGATGCGTTTCGGCGGGGCCTCCAGCGAAAGAAATGCTTCCTCATTGGCAATGGCGACAATCTCAGAAGCAGCACCATAGGTCACGGGTTCTTCGGCGACGACTGCCAGCCTTCCGGTCTTGCGGATGGACTGAACAATGGTTTCCTTATCGATCGGATAAATCGTGCGCAGATCAATCAATTCAATGCTGATACCTTCGTTTTTGGCCATTACCATAGCTTTCTGAACTTCCCTGACCATAGCTCCGTAGGTGACAACGGTAATATCTTTTCCCTCCGACAGCACCCTGGCCTTGCCGATGGGGATGCTGAATTTTTCTTCCGATACTTCCTGCTTGATGGCCCGGTAAATCCTCTTCGGCTCCATGAACAGGACGGTATCGTCGCTTTCAATGGCAGAAATCAAAAGACCCTTGGCATCGTGCGGCGTTGAAGGTATCACCACCTTGATTCCGGGAATATGTCCGTACAAAGCTTCCATGCTTTCACTGTGGTGCTCCAGGGCATTGATGCCACCCCCGTAAGGGAAGCGGATCACCATGGGCGTACGGTACTTCCCGCGGGTGCGGTTGTGCATGCGGGCAGCATGAGATATGATCTGGTTAAACGCAGGATATACAAATCCGCAAAACTGTAATTCCACCACGGGACGCAGGCCCGCGACAGCCATTCCAACTGCAGTGCCGACAATCGCGGATTCCGCCAGGGGAGTGTCAAACACCCGGTCTGTCCCGAATTTTTCCTGCAAACCTTCCGTCACCCTGAAAACACCGCCCTCTACTCCGGCATCCTCACCGAAAACAACAATATTCTGATCTTCTTTCAGTTTTATCTCAAGCGCATCATTGATGGCCTGTACCATATTCATCACTTTCATGAGCGGGCCTCCTTCCATTTTAAGAACTTCTCGTAATTGAGCTGCTGCAGCTTCAGGTCTTCAGGCATTTCAACATAGGTGTATCTGAAGACATCCTCCAACTGATAGGGTCCGTGATTTTCAGCCTCGCCAAATGCACGTTCAACTTCCTCCCTGTATTGCTCAGTGAGCATTTCCTCTTCGCCTTCAGCAATCATTTTCTTTGATGCCAGATATGCCCTGATACGGGCCAGGGGATCTGTTTCGGCCCATTTCTCTTCTTCTTCCTGTGTGCGGTAGCGCGTCGGATCATCACTGGTGGTATGAGCACCCCGCCTGTAGGTGAGCGCTTCGATCAGGACCGGACCGCTTCCGCCGCGGGCATAGGCAGAAGCCTCCTCCAGCGCTTTGTACATGGCCAGGTAGTCATTGCCGTCGACTTTGATCCCCGGCATCCCGTAAGCAACAGATTTGACTGCCAGATTCAGAGAAGCAGTCTGACTGCGAACCGGCACTGAAATCGCGAACTGATTGTTCTGTATCACAAAAACCACCGGAACTTTCCAGACCGCAGCAAAATTCAGCGCCTCATGAAAATCCCCTGTGGATGTGCCACCATCACCCACCACGGTGAAAACAATGTCATTTTCTTTCTTAAGGCGTATGGAGTAGCCTATACCCACTGCATGCAGCAATTGAGAGGCGATCGGAACGGCCACAGGCAGCAATTTGGGCGCATTCCTGAAGGCCGTCCCTTCTTCATAGCCCATATAGTACATAAAAATGTCCTTCAGACTGGCTCCTTTTGCCAGCCAGGCGCCCATTTCACGAAAAGCGGGAACCAGCCAGTCTTCCTGCTTCATGACCTGACCCAAAGCCACCGAGATGGCTTCCTGCCCGTACCCCGGGGGATAAGTGAACATTCTTCCCTGACGCTGAAACGAGACTGCCATAATGTCAGCGGTGCGGACAAAAAGCATGTCCCTCCAGGCGGATCTGATTTGCTCATCGCTGAGTTCAGGTTTCCATTTCTGGTTAATGATTTTCCCTGCATTGTCCGTTATCCGGAAGATTTTGTCCTGCAGGGGGTCGAATTCTTTAAACATATCGGGAGATGGTTTTTAGATTGCAAATTTATTTAAAATGTTTCTAAATAAAAAACTCAATTATTATTCCATTAGATTTTTGTGTCAGATTTGTCAGTATAATGTCTGCCGGAAGCTGCAGGTCTTTTGCTACTTTTGCAGCAATCAACAGCAGCAGCAATATTTTGAACAGACAGGCAGATATCATCATTATCGGGGCCGGGGCTTCCGGTCTGATGGCGGCCATTCATGCAGCCGGATGCGGCTGTAAGGTGATGCTGCTCGAGAAGATGCCCTTACCTGCCCGCAAACTGAGAATCACCGGCAAGGGGCGCTGTAATCTGACAAATACCGCTTTAAGGGCGGAATTCATGAAGCACATCGGGCCGGATGCCCGTTTTTTGAAATTTGCTTTTGCAGAATTCTTCAATGAAGACCTGATTCGTTTTTTTAATACACTCGGGGTTGAAACCAAGGAAGAGCAGGGGGGGCGGGTGTTTCCGGTCAGCGACAGTGCGCAGGAGGTCGTGGATGCCCTGGTCAGCAAAGCGCGCTCAGCGGGTGTTGATATCAGATGCGGACAGGCGGTGCGACGGATAATGCATGGACAGGGAAAAATCGCCGGTGCAGAATTAGTGGATGGCAGACGGCTGGAATGTGAGAGAATTATTCTGGCGGCGGGAGGAAGTTCTTATCCGGCGACCGGTTCAGGCGGCGACGGGTTCCGACTGGCAGAGACCTGCGGACATACGGTACTGCCCTTGTCACCCGGGCTGGTTCCGCTGGAAACTTCCGGGAGTCTGGCTCCGTCAATGCAGGGAATATCCTTGAAGAATATTCAGGTGAATGTATGGCTTGACGGAAAAAAGGCAGGAGAGGCCTTCGGAGAAATGCTGTTCACTCATTTTGGTTTGTCGGGCCCCGTAATCTTATCACTCAGCCGGAGGTTCGTAAGCGATATTGTGGCGGGCAGAAAAGTGGTCTTTTCCCTTGATCTGAAACCAGCGCTTGATCACGATATTCTGGATGCCAGGCTGCTTCGTGAGATGGACGCCCATGGAAAGAAATCGTATTCTTCCCTGCTCCGGCTTCTGATGCCCTCGGGGATGACAGGCGCTTTTGCTGCACTTACAGGCATCCCGGGCGATAAAGTGGTGAATCAGCTCACTGCTGCAGACAGGAAAAAGATCAGGCTCTTACTCAAAGATATGCCCTTTACCATAAGCCGGCCTCGTGGTTTCAAAGAAGCCATCATTACCATGGGAGGAGTCAGTACTTCGGAAGTTGACGCCCGATCCATGGAATCGAAACTGGTCAGCGGCCTGTATTTGTGCGGAGAAGTTCTGAACCTCGACGCGGATACCGGTGGCTACAACCTGCAGATTGCCTTTTCAACCGGATATATTGCCGGCCGATCAGCAGGGGAATCAGCGTGTAAGGCGTAGTTTTACGCCTTTTTCAGGCTCCGTCTTCTTCGCATGACCTTTCTCCCTGATCCGGCGACAGATGAATGACAGAATGAATTCCCTATCTTTTTGTTTATGAATAAAATAAACATGTTAAGAATATGTTTAATTCTCGATGTGTTTGTTCACGGTCTGTGAAAAATTCGAAAATTGAAGCCTTGATTCTTGTTTCCCGTCAAAATTGCAGCCAGAATCCCTACACCTTTCAGGCATTTTCCTGTATGTAAATACGCCTGATCCGGAAACAGAATTAACATTTTATTCTGCTAAAAATCAGATGCTTGCAGTTTCATTCCGCTCTGACTGTCCGTATCTTTGCACCAAAAAATTCCGGATATGAAGAGAATGTTTATTGCACTGACGCTCGGACTACTTTTACTCAATATTACACAGGTTTTTTCACAGAATATCGGGATCGGGACGGCTTCTTTTACTCCGGATGCCAGGGCCATGCTTGAGATCAGGGGAACGGGATCGGGCCTGCTGATTCCGAGAATGAGCTGGGCCAACAGGCCTGCCGCTTTGGTGGCAGCGCAGGACGGACTGATCATTTATTCCACTGACGGGGATGGGGTGAATGGCAAAGGTTTTTATTACTGGGACGGGACGACTTTGACCTGGAAGAAGCTGTTTGCCGGTGCGAACGGCGATTATATCCAGAACCAGAATGCGACGGACCAAACAGCGAACTTCAGGATATCGGGTTCTGGGCAGATCAATACCAATCTTTATCTTACGAATGCAACGAGCGGGATCATACATCACGGGCAAACAGGGCTTGGCGGGCAGGCGATTGGCTGGGATCCTAATCCCGGTTCAACGGCCGGAGGTATCTGGCTTGAATCCAATGCATCAGAAGGTGGTGGTTTCTATGCTGACGGAGATGTAGCGATCATCTACAGTCCGGGAGACCTTGATCTGTTAAGGATTTATGATGAGGATAATCTTCCGGGCGGAACGTACAGCGCCCGCTTTGATTACCTTGGTGCATTGTACAGTCCGGCATTTTATGATCAGAACAACACGGCTTATTATGTGGATCCTGCTTCCACCAGCATTGTCAGTGAAATTGGATGGGGTAATGCTGCCACGCGCACGCAGACACGGGATGATGCCGGTGCAATGGGTGGCAGAAGCGGTTTTTATGAGACTTCGGCTCCCTCACCTGCGGCCAACTGGCCTGCCGGCGCTGTCAGCTGGTGGCATATGCTGGATGTGAGGCACAGCAATACGGGAAACAACTATGCTATGCAGTTTGCCGGGAGTTTTTTTGATCAGGCCCTGTATTTCCGGAAGACCAACAACAATGCAGCCCAGGCCTGGTCAAGGGTCATGACCTCTTCGGATATTTCCGGAACCACGAATTACATGGCTAAGTTCACCTCTGCCAACACCATCGGAAATTCTCAGGTGTTCGATAATGGAACCAATGTCGGCGTCGGCAATGCAGCA
Organism: uncultured Bacteroidota bacterium; assembly: GCA_937934705.1. Classification (GTDB taxonomy): domain Bacteria; phylum Bacteroidota; class Bacteroidia; order Bacteroidales; family CAIWKO01; genus CALGYY01. The sequence continues at coordinate 15,540 of CALGYY010000202.1, read as the reverse complement.
CCTGCATACAAGCTTGATGTCAGTGGTGACATTCGTTCAACCAACCGGATCTGGGCCAATGCCAATGGTGCTTCCTATTTCAGGGGAGGTGATGATGCGGAGTTATGGGATGTGAATGTGGCCAATACCATGGGCGTTTACGGTGTACAGAACAGCGACCGGGCCACGATCCGTTTGGGCAGCGGTGGAGCGGATATTTCAGGATTGAGCGGAAATGTCGGGATAGGAATTCTGGCACCGGCCTTCAAGCTGGATGTTTATGGCACGGTTCAGATGGGATATACCACTACCAATCTGCACCGCTTCTGGGGTGAGATCCGTGCAGGCTCAACCAGTGATGCCCATATGATCAATCCCAATGCAGGAAACTGGGGTTATGTTGGAACCAACACGCTTTATTGGTATTACATGTACTCAAATAACTTCATTGATCCTTCGGAACGTTCACTCAAGCGCGATATCAGGCCCCTGGATGAGAACCTCGGGCAATGGGTGATGCAGGATATCATGAACCTGAAACCTTCGTTTTACAAGTATAAACATGAAACCGACGAGGTGGAAACCGGGAATGAGCTGAAATATCGTCCAAACATGCATTTGGGACTTATCCTGGATGAAGCACCGGACTATTTGCAGGACAATGCATTCTCAGGGATTGATCTCTATGCGCTTGCCAGTCTGGCCATCGTTGGTGTGCAGCAGAACCATGTGGCCATAGATGCCCTCAGCCGTAATATTCAGGATTTTGGATCCCTCACCATGTCGGGAACCGAGATCTGGGTACCTTTCAGTGAAGACTTCATCCAGAACCTGGCTGCCGGACAGTTACCCGTTGTGACCCTCACTGCTGACCAGGGCGGGGTGGTATTGTTCGTGTCAGAAAAGACTGGAAATGGTTTCAGAGTGAAGTCAGAAAAACCTGTCAATTGCAGTTTCGACTGGATGGCCATGGCAAAAGTCAAAACCGGAAACAGCGAAAGTATTCCTGTTGACGAAGACCTGCTCAGGCAGCTCAGGGTGAATCCTGATCAGAAAGACAAAGTCAGGAGTTTCATGAAAAATATGAAACAGACGGACTAATCAGATCACTTCTCCTTCTTCCTGATTCTTCTTTTGCTATTTTTACCGTTTAATTCAGAAAGATGCCTGTTTTTAGGTATTTGATCGTTTTGCTTTCAGCAGTCCTGATCCTCCTCAGTCCGAAAGCGCCGCTCCGGGCGCAGGATGTGTCCGGCGGTGATAGTTTGCTGCTCTTTGAACTTCAGGTCCATATGAAGGCCCTGGCTCATGACAGCATGCGGGGAAGACTGGCCGGAAGCCGTGAAGACAGCCTTACCTATGATTACATCAAAAATTGTTTCAATAAACTGAAACTGAAACCCTGGCAGGAGAAACGACAGACTTTCACGTTTACAGATGAAAACGGAAAGCCTGCTGTGGCGCGCAACCTGATGTATCTTCACGGTAAGAAGGACGCACCCATCATCATGGTCAATGCCCATTATGATCATTTGGGAATGGGGGGGAAGCGCTCCCGCAGTATTCTGAGGCATGAAGTGCATAACGGTGCGGATGACAATGCCAGCGGAGTGGCTGTATTGCTGACGCTTGCAAAAATGCTTCAGGATGCTAAGAAGAGGCCGGTGAGTTATGTTTTTATGGCCTTGTCAGCCCATGAGCCCGGCTTGTTCGGCGCCGCGCATACCGCGGCATTAAAGGGAATCGACTCTTCACGGGTGAAGTTGCTGATCAATCTGGATATGGTGGGTCGTATGGATGAGAATTCCCGGGTTTTGTGGGTGGGTGGTGATTCAGGTTGGATTGCCGCTCTGCGGGATTGTTCGGCTCCGGGCGACAGCCTCGATCTTAAAATCAAAGATTTATCATCAGGCGATCCTGTCGTTTTTTCAAAGGAGGGAATACCCGTCATCAACCTGACTACCGGAATGCATGATGATTATCACAAGGTGAGTGATGATGAGACACGCATTAATTATCAGGGTATGCTGAGGATTACCATGCTTCTCTTTCGTTTGCTCAGCAGAACGAGCATCGGGGAATGAGACTTATTTCTGTTTGCTTTTTCGGAAGCGTTCTTTTTGTTCGCGGCTCATCTTCTCACAGGCGTATTGAAAGATCAGACGGGCACTGATCTCTTTCCATTTCAGCAGGAAGGACTCCGTTTGTACAGGATGGAGTTTCCAGGCCTCGCGCAGAAACCAACCCAGACCCTGATGGACCACCCTTTCATCGTCCCGCATCATGGGTTCAATGATGTTAAGGAAAACTTCAAGCTCATGTCCCTTCTTCAATGGTTTGATGAAGCTGACCGGAACGCAGCGGCGCTGAAAAGGAAAGGGTGAAGTTGTCCATTCTGCCAGATCTTCAGCCCGGATCAGTTTCCTGAGAATAAACTCAGGGATGATATTCATGGCCAGAATATCAGCATGCGCCCAGTTCCTGATGGCTATGGAAAACCAGCCGCTGATAGCTTTGAACACTTCAATATCGAGTTTATTCAGCCGACGGTTGAGGATGGACAGTACGATGGCCGTTTCTTCGTACTTTCCGCTTTTGAACAGCAATGGGGCAGCATCAAGTAGCAAATCCATGGTAAATGCCTCATGATCCTGTATCTCCCGTGCTTTCTGGTCCATGAGCTCTTGTGTGAGCCCCCATGCATCATATGAATCTTTGAAATAACGACTGTATTTTTTTACTACAGCCTCATCCTGGTGTTCTTTGCAAAAGGCGATGAAGTTTTCAGTCAGTTCACGGGGGGTCATGGTTCAGGTTTATGTTTTTGTGATCTTTTACAGAAGCAAAAGTATTGATTATTTTTGGCCTGTGAAAACGATGAGCCGACGCCAGCATTACTTCTACCGCACACTGGAACTGATCATGATTGCCTTGCGGCTGTCTTATTCCTGCAGGGCCGCCGACCGCTTTCTGAGATCAGCCCTTGAGCAGCCCTATGATGTTGCCATTGTTCCCGGTGTTCCGTTTTATGGTCATCAATGGAGTCTGATCATGAAGGCCAGGGTTTGCTGGGCGGTGTATCTTTACCAGCAGGGAGCTGTCAGAAATGTGATTTTCTCCGGCGCTGCGGTCTACACACCCTATACCGAGGCCCGCATCATGGCTTTATATGCCATCGCCATGGGAATACCGGAAAAGCATGTGATTATTGAAGGTCTGGCCGAGCACAGCACTGAAAATGCCCTTTATGGGTACAAGCTCGCAAAAAAGATGGGTTATGAGCGCATCGCACTGGCATCGGATTCATTCCAGACCAAGCTGCTGATCAACTTCATGAAAAAGCGGGTCAGCTCTGAGCTTGGATTAATTCCCGTTTCTTATGGCAGGGTGGATACTTTCATCCGAACCTTACCAGAACCGGAAATTGACCCTGTTCCTGCTTACATTGAGAACTTCATACCCCTTCACAAGCGGGAAAGTATGAGCCGGCGCTTGCGCGGAACCCGCGGAAAGAACATCAACCGGAATATTTACGAAGATCTTACTTCTTCATGACAATGGCCTTGCGGATGATCTTCTGAGTGCCTGTCATCCCCTGGCTGTATTCGCCCTTCTCGTTGACCAGGTCTTTTTCATCGTGATTGACTTCATGCAGTTCACCGCTGACTTTCACCTGGGTGTTCAGAACCTCTTCCGACCAGGAGTCCATCCCTTCAATATAATAAACACTGTTGTCGGTAGTGACTACCACGGCACCCGCCTTGGCATTTTGTGCCGTTCCTGTGATATTGATCTTTTTATCCATAGCCTGGTCTTTTTGTGAACTGCAGGATACTGTGAGGAAAACGGTGACCATCAGAAGCAGAATGCCCGTCAGAAGAGATCGTCTGTTTTTCATGGGATTTGTTTTGGATGAAGTAAATATACAACAGGAAGTAGAAAGGTCAGCGTTTCAGGATAAAAAATAAGCGGAATCCTTCCCATTTTTCATTTTCAGTTTTACCGACTTCTGCCGTGAAGCTCGTATCGGTAGTCCTGATATACCTTATAATCTGCGGGAAATCGTGCTTTTCGTTGATAAAAGTGAAAGTGTCATTCTGCACATTCTGCAAAGTAAAGGGAATGCCGATACCTCCGTTCTGGTTGCTGACACTGGCTTCATAAATTACGGAGTGGCCTTCAGCGATCAGCCGGATGTTCTCCGTATTCACCACTCCCGTACTGTCTTCATACCATGACCGGCCCTTCATCTCCGATCCGTTCACCCGTTCCCAGCTTTCATAGGTCGGGGGTATACTGCCTTTCACCACCCAGGTGCCTTCCAGCCAGCGTAGTTTTTCCATCTGCTTCTGACCGCTATTGCAGGAGGCCATGATGATGCAGCACCAAAGGACGGTCACCCGGAGCAATCGTTTCATTCTAATAGATCCTCCTTTTTATGATCAGAACAAGGTGCACGAGCAATATCGTCCCTGCACAAAGCAGTGCTGCGAACAAAACCGCAACCGGCGCTTCAGGGCTCGCATAATGCCGGATCATGATCCCTGCCAGTGCCCAGACCACTACAAGTCCGAAATAAATATCCCTTCGTAGTATCCCTGCCAGAACCGCAAACAGACTTGCCGCAAGGATCATCACAATGGTCCAGAACTGTGGTGCCAGGCCCCATCCGGTCCAGCCCACACTGACCAGCAATGCGGTGATATTGGCAATGGTCGCCACGGAGATCCATCCCAGGTAGATGCTGAAGGGCAGGTGAACCAGGTAGCGCTCAGCAGCCGGAACCGCAGTTTTACCAATTTCCAGACGCCTGTATATCAGAATGAGGTTGAGCAGTAGCAGAATCATGATGATCACCGAAAGGTGGATTTTGTAATGGTGCCATGCGAAGATCCATGCGATGTTAAGTATCGAACTGTTGAGAAAAAGCAGGCTGATTTTCTGAATAAAAGGACGCCGGGATTTCTTTTTCCTGCCGATGGCAATAAAGTGATATATCAGGTAGCATAACAACAACAGATAGATCAAACCCCAGATGCTGAAGGTCATACCCGCCGGTACAAACAGATTAGGGTACATGGCCGACACGGCTCCGGTATTGATGCCGTTGATCGGAAGGATGTTGGCCAGGGCATTGATCACGACCATACCAAGCCATCCCGCGAGGTTGATGAATGTAAGAAAATAAGCATAATCTTTTTTCATGTCTGATATCATTATTGTTTGGATTTATTATTTTTCTCCTTCTTCTCCTTCTTCTTCTTTCTCTGAAACAGTTCTTTGAAAGTGTTGAATTCTTTACGGTAAAAAACGCCGACGCCCTGCGTATAGGGGACGTCATTCAAGAGATAATCCTGCTGATTGCTTTTGTTGAAGACATGCAAGCGGGTATTTTCTGAAAGTCTTACTTCCACATTGACGTCACCCACGATATTACTGGAGTTTTTTGAAGGGGAGTTCACATTGGCCCCGCCCATTCCAACGTTGCCTTCAATTTTGAGGACTTCATTAAAAAGCTGGGTGCTGAGTGCCACTTCCACTTCCTGCTGGGTGATCTGGTCACCGGGTCTGTAATTCAATCCGATATCCACTTTTCGGCTGATCTGCGATAACCAGTTGCTCATCTGGTTGGAGAGTACTTCACTCGGAATGGTGCCAAGCATGGATGCGTTGGAAACTGCGGATGAGCCGCTTCCTCCTGCAGTCACCCCGGGATTGTAAAAGCTGTTCACAATCAGCAGGGTTAAAAAGTTATAATTCAGGTTCTGATTAATAATGTCCAGATACATATTCTTTTCCACATCACGCATGCCGGGCAGGTCAACTCCGAAAGAGAAGAGCGGATTCGTCAGCAGTCCACTCATAGAGATCTCGCAATTGACCGGTACTGTTCCCTGTTGAGTTTCGTAGCCCAGCGAATTCAGTGAGGTTTTCAGGCGGTAAATGGCCTTCAGGTTCAGGTCGGCCTCATAGGGATCACCGGTCCATCGGATCGTACCCCCTTCTTCGATAACGAATCGTTTGTTCAGAACATTTTCAAAAGTAAACAGGTAATCCCCGCTTTTTACGGTATAGTCCCCGGTCATAAGAAAACGCCCGTCAGAAGTGATTTCCATGGTGATATTCCCGTTACCGCGGCCCCGTATCCTGTCGCCCACGGATGGATCGAAAAGGATCTGTACCTCGGCATCGTCAGTCACCTGAAACTGTCCCTGCATGGTAATACCTTCCAGATCGTTCTCTGCCACTTTACGAACCCCGATACTATCGCTCCCGGTGAATATGATGAAATCATTTTCACTGATCTCTGCGCTGAAATCCATGGGGATAAAAAGCTGGGTTCCGCGTTCTGTTTTAATGTCAAGTTTTACATCCAGGTTTTTCTCATTGCCTGTCAGATGAACATAACCTGAGGCATGGGCAGTTCCGTAAAACAGTTCGTTCTGCGAATATGAAGTGTTCAGGCAAAGCAGATTCTGAGGATAGACTTCAAGGTCAAAATTCCAGTCCCTGAAACGCGTATGGGTGATACGCCCGTTGCAGACCGCTTTGTTGTTGTAGGGTTGGTCAAGGATCTCGAGCTGGTCGAAATAGAAGCCGTGCTTATCCACTCTGATTTCCTTATGCGCCGTTGAATATACGGTGTTGAGATAGTCCACCCGGAAGCGTGTGCGCATCAGCTGAACTTTTCCGATCAGTTCAGGATCGCTGAGCGGTCCGGTGAGCGTAAAACTTCCACTGGCAAAACCCTCCCTGATTTCTGCTATGCCGTCGAGGTATCGCGACAGGCTGCGCAGATTGAAATTCGTGATGTAAAGATTTAATGCCAGCGCATTTTCCTTGTTGTCCGGATAATAAAGACCTTCGATTTTTACGGGTGACATTTCCCCTTCACGTCCGACATAGATGACATCGGAATTGATCCTGATGCCCTGATCGCGCTGATCCCAACTGGCCATGATGCGTGCATTTCCGAGGATGCTGCTGTTGAATGCCAGACGGGCGATGTTGACCTTGGCGGAGTAGACCGGTTTTTCGAGGATTCCCCAGATATCCACATAACCCTCCATAATACCGTCAATATCAAAACCCATTTTTTCTGTCAGGTAATCAAAATCGTTCAGGTTCATTTTTGTAAATGCCACCCGGATCCTTTCGGCTGAATCTTTTGATACCCTGCCTTTGATTTCCATGCCCTGTTTGTTGGAGACAATGTAAATGCCCGGAATCGTTGCGCCGGTACTGTCGATGCTTACATTGCCCCCCAAATGGATATTCCAGGTGGTGTCGTGAATGGCAAACCAGGATGGACGCATGCCCAGGATGGTCTTTCCGTTTTCAAACAACACGAATCCACCGATATCTGAAGCGTATCGGGGTCCTTCCGGTCCGTTGTCCCATGTTAAGCGGTAATTCAGGCTGTCGTTGTTAATGGTGGCATCCAGTACAATCTGGTCAATATGGGCCGTATCCGTCAGCATCAGCCTTGAACTTCCGCTGTTGATAAAAATGCTCCTGTTTTCGCTCCTGGCATGGGCGTAAACATTCCGGAACTCCGTGTTTCGCCAAATCAGTTCTTCGGAACTGAGATCCAACCGGAGGTCCATGTCGCGGGAGTCGAAACGCCCTTTGAGGTAGGTATTCGGGCTGACGCTGATGTCGTCAATAAAATACTTCAGTACAGGATCGGCATTGTAGAAAATGATCTCAAAGTTGAAATCCTGACGTCTGGTCGCTTTATTCAGTGAGTCATTCTTAAAAGTGATGCCGGGTAAATGGGATGCAATGAATTGTTTTACAGATAATTCCATGTCTTTAAAAAAGAAGGTGCCATGAAATTCTGCATCCACATAATCTGATTTTACGAAGAAACTCCTGCTGCCGTATAGGCCGGGCAGGGCGGTGAGGCGGAAATGCTCCAGTCTGTAGTCTTTCCCCCCGTCCTTGTAAAGGGCGTTTTCTATCGTGATACTTCCGGTTATGTTGTCGACATTTGTTCCCATAAAGTGAGCAGTAATATTTGCCTGGACATCCGTGATGGAGTCACTTTCAACCAGGTTGATCCTGTTCAGTCTCGCCAGGAAAAGATTGGCCGTGAAATCATATACAGGTATGCTGTCGCGGAAGTCGACATAGCCCCCGAAATCCATATTCAGGTTGGGATCTCTTGCTTTCAGTTCCCCGTTGAAGATGCGCCTGGCCAGAGTTCCGTTCACCCCGAGATTGCGATATGGGTATTTGTTGAATTCGAAAAGGAAGACCTGTCCGTCGAGCCTCACGTTGGCCGTCTCCATGGCGAAACCGGATCCGGTGATTTCAGCATCCAGCGCAATATTTCCGACCCTGCCGGAAGGATCGGTCAGCGCGCCGATATTGAACCCCTCCGACCTGACATGACCGGAATAAGTGTTTGGGGCGCGACCATAATCCCCCTTCATGAAAAGATCCGCATCAAGCCTCCCCAGATCGCACTGTAACCAGACTCTGGCATTAAAATCATGAAAGTACCCTTCGAACCGTCCGCCCATTCTGATCATTCCAAGTTTGTTGATTTCTGCAGGTACGGCTATCAGACTTACCGATCCTTTGCCGTCAGGCATTTTCATCGCTGCGAGATCGGATGAATGGGTGCTCAGGTTGCTGATGTCAGCGGTGATATAGGTGTTGTTCAGATCAGGCAGCCCGCGAAGGGTGGCCGAACCATCGAGCAGCGTGTGGTATCCGTAAACGACCGAAAGTTGCTCTGATACCAGGGAATCGACCCGTCCGCTTGCCTCAGCGCTGATGGTGAAACACTCGTCGAATTCCTTCAGTTCCGGTGCAAAATACCCGAGGTCGCTGCCGTTTATTACTGCTTGACGAATGCTGGTTTCTAGAATAACCTTTTCCTCGAAACTGCTGAAGTCTTTCCATGTTTCGAAACGAAAGGCCAGATCCAGATCCATTTCAGAAGAAGCCGTCCGAACAGCTGTGTTCCGGAAGATCAGTGCATGCTTATTCACTTCAAGGTCTGTTCTCATACTCCCCAGGATCAGTCCGCATTTCTCCCTGGCTCTGAGCTGGTGTACCTTGGCTCTTATTGTATCACGGCTGACTTCGAAATCCGAAGCCGCCATGTAAATCTCATCCACATCTATCTTTCCGTAATCCATGCCCTCTTCGGGGTGTCTTGCGTTATGGTCGTTATAAACAAGGCGGACACAATTCAGCTTGATGTGGTTGATGCTGAAAGTCCATGGTGAAGCTGCCGGACTGCTGTCTTTTTCTGATTTAAAATGCTCGACGATGAATTGATAGTTCAGCGACTTTTCACCATAATACCTCATCAGTGCCACAAAAGCATGGTCCAGGCTGAGCCGCTTCAGGATGATCCGTCGCTTCTCCAGGTCGATCTCATCCACGCCTGCCCTCAGGTATCCGGCGTAAAGAAGGGTATTGTGATGATGGTCACGGATGTGGATATCTTCCAGCACGAGATCCAGAAAAAAGGTCATGTTCACTCCGCCAACGCTGACTTCTGTGTTCAGTTCTTCACTCAGCCAGGAAGCGACCCGCTGACTCACCCAATTTTGTACTACCTGACTCCGGAAAACCGTATACAGGGCAGCAGGCATCACGAAAAGCACTGCATACAAAACGATTCCGGTGTTCCGTAATTTTTTTATAATTTTGGGTTTTTATTGTTCTGTTCCGCTCTGTTCCATTAACGGTCTGTCGGACAATTTAGCATATTCATGGTCAATAACAGTGAGCCGCTTATTCTGGGCATTGAGTCCTCCTGTGACGACACCTCGGCTGCTGTTCTGAGGGGTGACCGTCTGCTTTCCAATGTTACTGCCAGTCAGGAAGTGCATCGTTTGTATGGTGGTGTGGTTCCTGAATATGCATCACGTGCGCATCAGCAGAATATCATCCCTGTGGTAGCCAATGCCATCGAACAGGCAAAGATACATAAAAACGAGCTTTCGGCGGTTGCGTATACCCGTGGGCCCGGATTGCTGGGCAGTCTGCTGGTGGGTTCATCATTTTCCAAAGCACTGGCCATGGCGCTGGATATTCCGCTGATCGCGGCCGACCACCTGGATGCACATATGCTGGCCCATTTCATCAGGGAAGACGGTGAAAATAAGGCGGTGCCGGACTTTCCATATCTGTGCCTGACCGTATCTGGCGGCCATACCCAGATCGACAGGTTAGATGCACCTTTCAGGACAGTATTGATGGGAAAGACCATAGATGATGCAGCAGGAGAGGCTTTTGATAAAGCGGCCAAGATCATGGGACTACCATACCCGGGAGGCGTGATGGTTGATCGGCTTGCTGCAGAGGGCGACCGGCGCGCGTTCCATTTTTCTGAGCCCAGGATTGCCGGCCTTGATTTCAGTTTTTCCGGATTGAAAACATCCTTTCTTTACTTTATTCGTGATCGCCTGAAGGAGGATCAGGATTTTATTGATAAGAACAAAGCTGACCTTTGTGCATCAATACAGCATTCCATTGTGCATATGCTTATGGAAAAGCTAAAGTTGGCAGCAAAGCAGTCCGGGATTCGTGATATTGCCATCGCCGGTGGTGTTTCTGCAAATTCTGCCCTTCGCGATGCTGTGGTTTCAGCCGGAAGGGAAGAGGGTTGGAGGGTTTTCATTCCTCCGCTTTCATACTGTACTGATAATGCTGCCATGGTGGCCATTGCCGGCTGGTTCCGCTTCAAAGAAGCAGGTTTCTCGGATCAGGGCGAAACCCCTTATGCCCGGAGGGATCAGAAACGCGACAAATGATCAGACCTGCGAAATATGCTTTGATATTTTTGTGCATATTATGCATTTGGCCGGACACCAGGCTTTTGGCCCAGGGTAATGTCCGTGACAGCCTGATGGAGGCCCGTTTAGGCCGGAACCGACCGGCACGAGCGATCATTAAAACCAGTCCGTTCTCCATCTTCTACTGGCAGATCCCGATGACGGGAGAGTACCGTCTCAATGCAGAAATGATGAGCGGGAAGAAGCAGAGTCTTTCAATCGGGGCTTCATACCTGACACGCAGTCTTTTTCTCGCGATCGCCCAAAATCTCCCGGCCAACAGCGGAGCCGACAAGGTAGGAGCCAACGGTTATCGTGTGCAGGGCGCTTATCGGTATTACCTGCTGAATAAACCTTTCAGACCTGAAGGTCTGTACCTGTCACTGCATGCTTCTTTTGCCTCAGTGAAGTTCAATTTCAAGGGCTATCCTGATGATTACCAGCTTCTGCAACATTTCAATGTCAACCTGCTGATAGGAGGGCAATTGATCATAGCAAACAGGGTCAGCCTGGAGCTTTTCCTGGGGCCGGGTTTTAAAAACAATGCTTATATCAGCCGGTGCCGGCCGGGTTATGAGCCGATTGACACTGAAAATCTCCAGCCACTGCTTCGAAAGCATTTCAAGTTCAGTCTGGGGATGAACATCGGGATCGTTCTGTGACAGGTCTGGCTATTGACCGAATTCCTGATCATTGAATTCCTCGGGGGCACTATTTTCATCGTATTTGGACGGACATTTCAGCAGAAGCGAGCTGGCGAAGAACAGGGAATCTTCCATTCTTCCGATCACCACAATCTGTTCGAGTTTTTGAAAGTCACGTGGTTCCCCGCCGGCTGCTTTCACCTTTGAAACTTCACCCTGATCATCCTTCATATAAAAAGTAAAAAAGTGCCCGCCGAGGGTATCGGTTTTCATCAGGCTGTCGCGCTCCAGTGTCCCGATAATCTGCACTTCCCTGCCGGGCGACTGCCGGGCTTCCCGGAAGCTTGAATAGGTGTCGGCTTTAAATACCAGGGAAATCACAATTCCAATGGCAGCAATTAACAGCAGGAGCAGGAGGATATGGCCTGTTTTCATCTCGTATCTTCAGTTTTCAGTACGAAGATAAGTATTTTACTGAAGAGAGGATGAGAAGATACGGTGACCTATGGCGCAATCGGTGCACCGGCGGTTCTGGCAATACCGGCTTTTAAGTTCCAGAAGCGCCTGTGAACCCAGGGCATCCGAAACGGCCATGCCGAGCTTGCGCCACCTTTGCACAATGCTGTTCTCTTCGGGAGGTATTCTTGTTAATAGGTTCACGGCAGATTCACAGCCCTGTTTGTCATCTTTTTGACGGTAGTAAAGAAACAGGAAAGGGGCTACCGTATTAACCAGGATGATGGTTACCGCATCTTCCCCCAGAATGACACTGTGTGCGGGGGCTACTTTTCCGGGTCTGTAATGCGTGTTCCAGTAATCGGAAGCACGTGCGCGAAACATCGCTGTAAGAGCTTCTGTTCCGCCGGCTTCAATGCAACGGTGAAAGAGGTGGTCGTAGCGGTGCAGCAGCCAGGCCAGTTGGGCTGCTCTTAGTCCCGGAAAGCTCAGCGGACGCATACGCAGAAAGCGGATGGTGCCCGGGGCAAGGGGCTTGAGTCTGTATTTTCTTTTCAGCCCACGGTACACAGCCCTGAGCCGGATCATATAATCGTCTTCTGCGGATTCCCCTGCCAGGCCTGCCTGTCCAAGCAGAAGAGCTTCCAGGCTGACCAGATCACGACGGGCGAATGCCAGGGCAGTCTGTGGAATGGATGTGAAGAGTTGCTGAAATGCTTCCTTGTTGACACGCCCGCCGAAACTGCCTGCCAGGGATCGCAGAAAGGCGCGCTCCCAGGAAAGAGACTCCGTTGACATCTCATGTTGCAGAATTTCCGCTTTCCGTTCAAACCTCTCAAATGCCAGTCTTTCAAGCCAGGCTGAACGGATGATGGCCTCAACATCCCTGATCTGCGGCGCACAAGCGAGCCATTGCCGGTTTTCCATGAACGCCCGGTACCTCGCATAGAGTTCCGGTGCATAGAAACCTTTCACTTCAGCCACCGGTAATCCTTGAATGGCTTCAGGACCGTCCCGGAGATCATCCTCATAAACAAGGTGCAGGATAAGATGGGCATATGCGGGATCATCGTGGTGACCATGGGCGTACCAGTCTGAAGCCCTGACATGAAGTTCCACATGCCCCGCCCAGGTAGTAGACCCGATTTTGATCCTGGCATGCAGAAAGTCCGGTCCCGAATCCGGGTTGATTTCTCCGGGCCGGATGATTTCAACTGTTTCTCCGGCCGTCGTCCGCAAATCTGCTGACAATAGCTTATACCTCCATAAATAGGAGAGAAATTGTTCTTCCATAGTATTTGTTTTTTTGATTTATTTGTTTTACCCGAAGGCGCAGTAAAAATACTGATTTGCCGGGAAAATTTCATCCCTGAAGACATGAAAAGTGGCCATGGGAGGTGTTCTGTGTCAAATTACACGTTTTCAGCAAAATGGGTATTCCTTTTTACTTTTATTTGCAATTTCTTATACTTTTTTTGTATTTTTGTAAAAATTCGTCCCCGCAACATGAATGAGCTGGACACACTGATTTCCGGAATTGATTACAAACTGCGGAAACTGGTTGAAAAGCTCGGCAAATATGAAGCGGAGATCCTCAGGCTCAGGGAGGAGAACCGGACACTCAATCAGAAAAATCAAGAGCAGTCGGATCTCATCACAAAGTTAGAGGAAGCGAATTTGCACCACCATCTGAGTCGCTCAGTGATGAGCAGTCAGGATGCAACAGAAACAAAACAGAGGATTAACGAACTCGTGCGGGAAGTTGACAAGTGCATGGCACTGCTGAATTTAAAAGAGTAACGCCCCATGGATGAGTTATCAATTACGGTTACCATTGCTGACAGAATATACCGGCTGACGATAGATAAGACTGAGGAAGAGATAGTTAGAAAGGCGGCAAGGCAAATTGAGGAAAGGATGAGGGAATATGCAAAGACTTATGCTTACAAGGACAAACAGGATCTTCTGGCCATGGCAGCTTTGCAGTTCACAACCGCTCTTCTGAACAAGGATACAGAGCAGGGCAGGATCAGCGAGGCATTTTCAGCAAGGTTAAAGGTAATCGAAGGGGTACTCGACGGGGAGATCGGAAAGCAGAACGTTCTTTGAAACTGCACATTAAGTTATACCCGCACATTCATCCGGCAAGTTTGATAAACTCAACATTATCAAATTTAGGACAAAGCTCAACCGTAGGTAGAACAGGCCTCACCGTTGCAAGACGGATCCGCCAAGGCGGACAGTGGACGTTTGATCATGGCTGGCCGTCCTAATATTCCAATCCGGGGTTTATTCTAAACTACGTGAATGCTGCGGGTTTTTTTTGTGGTTTTTTACACCTTATCTGAATAAAGAAATGCAAATCAGGGCGGCAAAAAGGCCCTCAATTATAATAACCAAAAATTAATAGAAATGAGCACTATCATCATTGTTTTGATCAGCGGCGTGGCGGGACTTGTATTGGGCGGTCTCATCACGGGTTTTATCATCCGCAAGGCTATCGAGAAGAAGGCTTCCAATGTGCTGAAAGAAGCAGAAAGTGAAGCGGAGATGATTAAGAAGGACAAGATACTGCAAGCCAAGGAGAAGTTCCTGCAGTTAAAAGCCGAACATGAAAAAGTGATACAGGAGAAGAACAGCAATATCCTCAAATCAGAGAACCGTATCAAGCAAAAGGAGCAAAGTCTGTCCCAGAAGCTTGAGGAGTTGAGCAGAAAGGAGAAAGAACTGGGGACCATACGGGAGAATCTCAATGCCCAGCTCGACCTGCTGAATAAAAAGCAGGGAGAAGTTGAAAAGGTTCACCTTCAGCAAGTCGAACAGTTGGAGAAGATCAGCGGGATGTCGGCACAGGAAGCCCGGACCATGTTGGTTGAGTCGCTTAAGTCAAAGGCCCAGGCAGAAGCTGCACAGCAGATCCGCGACATCGTGGAGGAAGCGAAGATGTCCGCGGCCACCGAAGCAAAAAAAATCGTTGTCAAGACTTTGCAGCGTACGGCCACAGAGCATGCGATCGAAAATACAGTATCGGTTTTCAATATTGAAAACGACGAAATCAAAGGCCGGATTATCGGTCGTGAAGGCCGCAATATCAGGGCGCTGGAGGCTGCAACTGGTGTGGAGATTATCATCGACGATACACCGGATGCCATTATCCTGAGTGCTTTTGATCCGGTACGCCGCGAGATCGCACGTTTGTCACTTCACCAGTTGGTCACCGACGGACGTATTCACCCTGCCCGCATCGAGGAAGTAGTGGCGAAGACGAAGAAGCAGATTGAGCAGGAAATTGTTGAGATTGGCAAGCGCACCACTATTGATATGGGAATGCATGGCATGCACCATGAGTTGATCCGTTTGATCGGCAAGATGCGTTACCGCAGTTCTTACGGTCAGAATCTTCTGCAGCACAGCCGCGAAGTGGCTAATCTATGCGCGACCATGGCCTCGGAACTGGGGCTGAATTCAAAGCTGGCCAAGAGGGCAGGTCTGCTTCACGACATCGGAAAAGTTCCCGATAATGAACCGGATCTTCCCCATGCTATTCTCGGGATGAACCTGGCTGAAAAGTTCAAGGAAAAACCCGAGGTATGCAATGCCATCGGTGCCCACCACGAAGAATTGGAAATGACCACCCTGATCGCACCCATCGTGCAGATCTG
>CALGYY010000201.1 GCA_937934705.1 uncultured Bacteroidota bacterium | reverse complement strand
GGACACCAGTCGGGCTTGAAGTGGGGTTCAGAATGTATGCCCCATTCATCAATCTTATCCTCATCTGAATATATGAGATCTGCATTTCCGTAATAGTTCACTGCGCGGGCCATCTCGTACAATGCATCCTCCCGGAGAAGGTCGTCGTGATCCATTAATACTGCATATTCACCCGTGGCCAGTTCAAGCGCAGAATTGGACGCCCTGGAAATATGACCGTTTTCACTCCGGTACACCACCTTCACCCTTTCATCTTCCCTGCAGTACTTTTCAAGCGTTTCCCTGACCTCCGGATCGGTAGAGCAATCATCCGCAATACAGAGCTCCCAGTGTGGATACAATTGCCGGATGACCGAATCGATGGCTTTGGTAAACAGGTCAATGCGCGGATTATAAGTCGGCATGATTACACTGAAAAGGGGTTTCTGTTCAAATCCATGAATACTTCGTCTGATCTGTTTGATCTTTTCCTTATTCAGTTTTTTGCGTAACAGGTATTGTGAATACTGAGCCGTGGTAGCCAGATAGTCCCCCGTCACCTCCACGATCATCACTTTACGTGTCTCAAAAGTGAGGTAAAGAGAGCGGAAAACTTTCGCCATAAAAAGCCGCATCAGCCGCCCGCCACGCTTGAAAACATAATGATAGAGTACGCTCCCCATGCTCCTTTTCTTCCCTTTGCTCACATTAGAGCGCAACCTGCGGAGGTAGAGATAAACAAATTTCCGGAATTTGATGAGCTTACTGTTCTCCAGTTCCGCCAGCTGCCGGATGAGCTTGTCCATACTCTTGAGGGCCGTGGTCAGCTGTTTGCTGAGCTCATGGTTTTCCCTCACTGCGATCTTCAGGCGCGATTTCCAGTACTCACCCTCCGCTTCCTTCTCCTCAATGGCGCGGATCTCATCTTCCATCTCCCGGCCGGGATCGGCTTCGTGCAATTCTTCCGGCTCTTGCCTGTGTTTTTTCATGCGGTTGTCAGCCTCATTTGAACATGTCGTTGTATATTTTCACCGCCTCAGATGTTTTCCCGTCAAAGATAAGTTTTCCGTCTTTCAGGCATATCCCGCGCTGACAAATTTCCATCACTTCTGAGGGACTGTGGCTGACGAAAAGCAGGGTCGCTCCCTGACCGAGAATTTCCTGTATCCTTAGCATGCACTTCTTCTGGAAACCTTTATCACCCACTGCCAGCACCTCATCAATCATCAGCAGATCCGGCTGCGCCATCATCACGCTGCTGAAAGCGAGTCGGGCCAGCATTCCTGTGGAATACATCTTGGTCGGCTTGCGCAGTTGCTCGTGGCTGAGCTCGGCAAATTCAGCCACCTTTGACATCATTTCTTCACGGGTTCTTTTGTGATAATTACCTCCCAGGGCCAGTGCTATTTTAATGTTCTCATACCCGGTCAGCTCCATTTCTATTCCCGCACCGAGAGTGAGCAGGGGAGAGACCGGAACCCTGACATTCACCCATCCCTTATCGGGCTTGACTATACCTGCTATCGTACGCAGCAGCGTGCTCTTTCCGCTGCCGTTCGGCCCCAGTATCCCGACAGACTCACCTTTGAAAATTTCGATATCGATGTTGTGCAGCACCCTGTTTTTCTGAAAGGGACTGATGAAGGACGCTTTCAGAATGAAATCCTTGATCGAATGGACCCCCTTCCTGCTCTGCAGGTAGCTCACGTAAACATTTTTCAGCTTGATGATATATTCCATGGGTCCTAAAGATTCGAAATAAAGCCGTTGCGTGTTTTGCGGTAAACAAAAATGGAGGTCAGGACTGTTGCCCCTGTAATGAGGAGGCAGTATCCCAGATAATAATCCGAAGGTGCCCGGCCTTCATAAATAACATCACGCACCAGTCCGAGGAAATAATAAAGCGGATTGTACAGAATAATGAAACGGTACTCTTCCGGTACGATCTGATACGAATAGGCTATGGGAGAGAGGTAAAACAATGCCGGATTGATGGTGTTCCATAAAATACCGACATCCCTGAAAAACACATTCAGCGCACCCAGTATGATCCCCAGTGAGAATATGAAAACAGAAAACAGCAGGATGACCGGGATCAGGTATAATAAAACCCAGGTCATTTCCATGTTCAGAAAATACATCAGCACCATAAAAGGCACCAGTCCCAGCAGGAAGCTGAGCAGCTCACTTCCCAGTTCCGACAACGCATAAACAGTTTTTGGGATGTGAAGTGATTTGATCAGATGCGTGTTCTTAACAAAGACCTGGGTCAACTGATTGGTACCCCCTGAAAAGTAGATCCAGAAAACGAGACCGCTCAGGACAAACAGGGGATAGTTCTCAATGGAAGGAAATGCGGTGGAAAAAATGGCCAGAAAAATCAGAAGATAAAGAAAGGGGTGAAGCAGGCTCCAGAGAAATCCCAGGGCCGAATGCTTGTACTTGAGCTGCAGGTTTTTGTAGGTCAGGAACCTGATGATGTACCAGAGATTCCCCTTTCTCACATTCATGTGGCAAATTAAAGCAAATTTGGACTGATATGGACAGTGTCAGGTAAATATCAGTGCGATGCCCGCATATGGCTGGATGGCAAAAAAGACATAGCTTTGCAGATCAATCTCTCAGGATGCCGGTAAAAACCCTGATTATCAACGGAAAGTTTCTGTCACAACAGGCGACCGGAGTTCAGAAATATGCCCTGGGACTCAGCAGGGTCTTGCAATTAACCTGCCCGGGAGTCATCATTGCAGCTCCTGCCGGTTCTTACCCTGATGCCGGCCTCAGGATCAGAAAGTCGAGGATGTTCAAAGGCTGGTTCTGGGAGCAGTATATTCTTCCTTTGCAGATTTACTTCCGAAAAGACCGGATACTTCTTAACCTTTGCAATTCTGCACCAATTATACTCAGGCGCCAGGCTGTGTCCATCCATGACCTGGCTGTTTACCGCGATCCTTCGTGGTTCAGTTTCACTTTCAGGACATGGTATCGCTTCCTGCTGCCCCGCATCACCCGAAAGGCCCGGCTGGTGCTGTGTGTTTCAGAGCATATCAGGCAGGAGATGATCTCCCGATTCGGACTG
>CALGYY010000200.1 GCA_937934705.1 uncultured Bacteroidota bacterium | reverse complement strand
CCCTGTCAACGGCTACCCGGCATATGGCGGCAAAGGCACCTACGACAGTATAGTGGATTTGAGTTATCGCGGTTTCAGGGGTAAAGGAACACTGAAATATCTGACTTCAGTGATGAAATCTCAGGATATCGTTTTCTTCCCTGATTCCATGCATGCCAATGCTGAGCGTTTTGAAATCAAGGAGAAAACGACGGCCACAGAATACCCGCCGGTGATCGCACATGATGTGTATGTCCGCTGGTACCCCTACGCAGATATCATGGATATCGGTCTGAAAACGGAACCATTTGAAATGTATGCCAACGGGACCACTCTTCACGGTAACCTCTCACTGAGTCCCAAAGGGCTCAGCGGCGACGGTTTGTTAAGTTTCAGCAAGGTGGAGATGCGGTCAAAGAAGTATGACTTCAAGCATCACGCGTTCCAGTCCGATACTACAGATGTGGTTTTCAAAACACCGGATCTCACTGAAATGGTTTTGCAAACTCATGACTTCAATGTAAATGTGGATTTCCAGAAGAAACTGGGAAAATTCAGGTCGAATGACCCGGATTCGAAGATCAGCTTCCCCTTCAATAATTACGCGTGCTTCCAGTACAACTTCGATTGGCTGATGGACAAGGACGAGTTATTCCTCAAGAGTGCAATGAAGGAAAAATACAAATACACCGAGTTTATGAAAAAGGAGGAGCTGGTTGACGAAGATCTTTCGGAATCGCGCTTCCTTTCAGAACATCCTGGGCAGGACTCCCTTCAGTTTTATGCACCTGAGGCTTTCTACAATCTCAACGAAAACATCATTTACACCAAGGACGTACCCATGATCCTTGTTGCGGATGCTGCGATATTCCCGGATTCAGGAAAAGTTACGATTCTGAAGAAAGCTGAAATGCTGCCGCTTGAGAATGCCAAACTGCTGGCCAATGTTGAAAATAAGAAGTATTCTTTGTACGACTGCAAATTGAATATTGAAACACGGAAACGATATTCAGGAGCCGGTTCCTATGATTATATAGATGTTGCCGATCAGAAGCAACGGATTTACTTCAGCAGTATTTTCGTTGATTCTGTTAAAACCCGTGCGACAGGAGAAATTGCCCAGGCGACGGGTTTCACCCTTTCACCTGATTTTGGTTACAAGGGCAAAGTCAAGCTCACGGCGGAGCGGGATTACCTGAATTTCAGCGGAGGCACACAGATCAGGCACGATTGTGATACCCTTCCCAAACCATGGTTTCGCTTCACCGCTGATATCGATCCGCTCAACATCCGGATTCCGGTGAGTTCACGGGCACGTGAACTCTCTCCCGAAGGTGGTGATGGTTCAGAACTGGGGCTTGGCCTCTATGCCGGCAGTGATTCTGTTCTGGTTTACCAGGCCTTTCTGCAGTATAAAAAACAGGGAAGTGACGAGGCAGTGCTGACTTCCAACGGTTACCTTACCTTTGACAAAGGCACGCACACTTACACGATCATGCCTGAGATCGACTCTTCGGCCGCGATTATCCCTCCGGTTGACGTGATATCCTTTGACCGCAGGCTCTGCAAGGTATTTGGAAACGGACGGGTCAATATGACGGACAATCTGGGCAGAATGAAAATGGAAAGCTTCGGATCGATGAATTACCAGATGATTGATCAGATGTCGGAAGCCGAACTCGTGATCACGATGGACTTTCCCTTTGATGAAGCCGCGAATGAGATCATGACCAAGGCACTGACCGGTGAGTCGGGGACTGAAGGTGTCAACACAGCGGATGACAACTACCTGCTGGCCCTGAAGTACCTGTTGGGGCCTGAGAAATCAGAGCAGGTGATCGCCCAGCTCAACCTCACAGGAAGAATTAAAGAATGGCCGGCAGAACTCACCAAGTCATTCGTGTTTTCTGAGATCAAAATGAAATGGAACTTCAATACGCGTTCTTTTGTATCTGAAGGAGACCTGGGTATTATCTGCACGGGCAAAACACAACTGTACAAGAAATTGGAAGGCCATCTGGAGATCGCACGTAAGCGGAGCGGGACAACCATCAATCTGTACTTTGAAGTCGGCAGCGACTGGTACTTCTTCAGTTATCAGACCAACCGCATGCAGGCTCTGAGCTCCAACAAGGAATATGTGGATGCCATCAAGAAAGCCATGTCTGACAATAAGAATGTGATTGATGCCAAGGACAAAGAGCCTCAGTATTCCTACATTCTGTCTACTGCCAAGCGTAAGAATGATTTCCTGAAAAAGATCGGTGCTGACCCGGGAAGCGGGGGTGATGAATAGAGAAAAAGGAAGGATCAGAAAGGGGGTGGTTCATCATCCGCATCATTCATGCGCGAAGACCTTGTAATATAATTCTGATTGAAATTTTCATTGGGTTCAAGACCTTCGTCGACCCTGATCGAGAAATCGTCAAGGTCAGCAAAGCGTGCAAAGTGGGAGATGAACCTGAGCCTGACATCTGCTGTCGCCCCGTTACGGTGCTTGGCAATAATAATCTCCGCCTGGCCCTCTGTAGATGTGCCGTCATCCCACTGATCCAGTTTATAATATTCAGGACGGTAAATGAAGAGTACGAGGTCGGCATCCTGCTCAATGGCTCCTGATTCTCTGAGGTCACTCAGGATAGGTTTTTTGGTTCCACCCCGGGTTTCCACCGCCCGACTGAGCTGCGAAAGTGCAAGCACGGGAATATCGAGCTCCTTGGCCAGGGCCTTGAGCGAACGCGATATCTGCGAGATCTCCTGCTCCCGGTTTCCTTTATTATCGCCGCCGGCAGACATGAGCTGGAGGTAGTCGATTACGATCATCTGAATATCGTGCTGCGCTTTTAGCCTGCGACTCTTCGCCCTGAGTTCAAAGATGGAAAGAGCGGGTGTATCATCAATAAATAAAGGGGCCGTGATCAATTGCTGCAGTTTGGCATTCATTTGCTCCCACTCAGTGGTTTCCAGGTTGCCCCTCCTGAGTTTATCTGCCGGTATTTCGGCTTCACTGGCGATGAGTCGGGTAACCAGCTGGATGGCCGACATTTCCAGGGAAAAGAATGCAACGGGTTTCCTGAGGTCAACCGCCATATTCCGGGCCATGGAGAGCACAAAAGCCGTCTTCCCCATACTGGGCCTCGCGGCAAGGATGATCAGATCGGACTTCTGCCATCCTGAAGTCACCCGGTCAATAGCCGTAAAACCTGAACCCACCCCACGTAACTGTCCATCTGCATTTTTTGCATTCTCGATCTCTTCAACAGCCCGTTTAACGAGCGACTGAATATCAAGGTAGGTCCTTCTGAGGTTATTCTCCCCCACAGCGAAAAGCTTCCGCTCTGCATTGTCGAGCAGGTCAAATACATCCGTGGTGTCTTCAAAAGCATCCCGGATAATCTCAGATGAAATATGGATCAGCTCACGCTGAATATATTTCTGCGCGATGATGCGCACATGGTATTCAATGTTGGCCGCTGAAGCCACCCTGTTGGTCAGCTGGGTCAGAAAATAAGGCCCGCCAATCATTTCCAGCTCGCCCATTTTTCTCAACTCCCCGGTCACCGTGAGAATATCAACAGGTTCAGACCTTTTAAAGAGGTTCATCACCGCCGTGAAAACGGTTTGATGCGAATCTTTGTAAAACAATTCAGGCCTCAGGATATCAATCACCGCCGTAAGCGCATCCTTTTCAAGCATGATGGCACCCAATACCGCTTCCTCCAGATCCACAGCCTGCGGCGGGATTCGGCTATGTTCAGGTAATGCCGTATTGGTCAGTGGTTTACGTACTCTTTTACGGGTATTCTCACGGATATTTTCAGGGTTCACTTCCATGGTCCAAAAGTACGCATTACCCCAATGAAATGTTCAGAACCCCCTGAAATTGTTAATAAGTTTCCTTGCTTCACGCCATTCATCCCCACTTTCATTTGAAAATCAGAACGATTCATCAGGAGCTTCAACAGGGGATCATCAGCAGTACCGAAGGAACGACTTTCTTTTGCTGAAGTGCTGCGCTACTAATCGGGAATCACTCAGACCAGGATGAGCTCGTGGCTACCCAGCAATTGCTTCCCCTGGTATCTCCTGAAAATATTCACCAAAGCCAGGGTATCCTGTTCACAATAACGCCTGATGCGATCCGGGTCATCCTCTTTCCAGAACACCTTCCATACATCGGCGCCGCAGATGTCTTCCTTGGGGCTGGGTATCCCGAAGATGTACGTCAGGAGTTCAAGCGAAGTGTAGCTTTTATGATCACCGAATTTCCACAGCTCCATGGTATCGATGTGCCTCACCTGCCAGGGTTTCAGGCCGGCCGAAACGAGAATGGCCGGAAGGGGGATGCCGTTGACCAGCATACGGCGGCTGAGGTAAGGGAAGTCGAATTCTTTGCCGTTATGAGCGCAGAGCAGGTGTCTGGATGAATGGAAGTGAACCTCAAGCATCTCTGCAAATCGGGTCAGTAATTCAATTTCGTCACGCCCGGCAAACGAAGTCAATCTTAGCGCACCGGCCCGGTAGCATGCGGTTGAGATACACACCACCTTTCCGAATTCCGCGTAAATCCCGGAACGAGGCCAGGCCTCAGCAGCAGTTTCACAAGCTGTGTTTGACAGGGTACTGAATTTCTTTTCCCATAAGGTCTGCAATGCCACGGGAGCGCTTCCGAAATCCGGGAACTGTGGCACAGTTTCAATGTCCAGAAAGAGGATATCCTCCTGATTGATTTGTTTTAACATGATAAATTTGTTTTTTGTTTCCTCAAAAATAGCGATTTCATGATTACCGGACTTTTTCATCAGGCGAAAAGATTATTTTTGCTGCCTGCAGATTTCTGAGACGGACTGAGACTTCCGGAAAGAAACCTGATAAAACTGAAGCCTGATGAAAATCGTTTCCACTGCTGTCATCCTTGCCATCACACTGATCGTTGTTCCACTGTTCAGTTATTTCTTCGGTACCCCTCCGGGAGCAACCGAATGGGAAGCCCTCCAAACATTGTTGATCCTTACCGGGGCCATCACCCTTGTCTGTTTTCTGCTTGGAGAGATAACCCGCAACAACAGTCAGGTCGACAAGATATGGAGCGTGGCGCCTATCGCTTATGTTTGGATTGTGGCCGCTTACGGAGATTTCACACCCCGTCTTATCATCATGAGCATCCTGGTCAGCCTCTGGGGCATCAGGCTGACCACCAATTTTGCCTTGAAAGGAGCCTATTCCTGGCGTTTCTGGGAAGGCGAGGAAGACTACCGGTGGAAGGTGCTCAGGGCACGGCCTGAATTTTCTGCACACTGGAAATGGACCCTTTTCAATCTGGGCTTTATCTCTGCCTATCAGAATGTGCTGATTCTATTATTTACACTGCCCGTAATTGTTGCCCTGCAGCATCCGGAAGCACCTTTGGGAACCATGGACTGGATCGCGGGTGGGCTCATGCTTTTCTTCATCGTTTATGAAACCCTTGCCGATGCGCAACACATGAGGTTCCAGAACCGCAAATGGGCGAAGATCCGTGCAGGAGAAACTCCCGAAGGTGATCTGAAGAAAGGCTTCCTGGACAGAGGATTGTGGTCGCTGAGCCGTCACCCCAATTATTTTGCGGAACAGGCCATCTGGATCACTTTTTACTTTTTCGGGGTTGCTGCAAGCGGTGAATGGTTCAACTGGAGCATCGCGGGAAGTCTGCTCCTGATTGTTCTCTTTATCGGCAGCTCTAATTTCAGCGAAGAGATCAGTGCCGGAAAATATCCGGAATACAAAGAATACCAGAAAAAGGTTCACAGGTTTATTCCGCTGGGCAGTTTATTCAGATAGATGTCCGTCAGAAACCATGCGCACCCGGATTAAAGATAATCAATCAGCCTATGAATAACACAGGGATCAAAAACAAAGGGGGCATGGTCACTTTCGCCGGTCTGGCGATCAACCTGGCCCTTGGCATTCTTTACGCATGGAGCGTTTTCAAGGAATCTATCGTCCAATCCATCAGCACAGGAGGAGAAGGATCATTCAACTGGGATCCCGCATCACTGAACGATCCTTACGCTGTATGTATCCTCTCTTTTGCCTTCTCGATGATGCTGGCCGGCAAGATTCAGGATAAAAGAGGTCCGTCATTCACTGCAAAGATAGGGGGGATACTGGTCAGCATAGGCTTCATTATCGCCTCCCTCTCCACCAATTATTACCTGTGGCTGCTGGGCTTCGGCCTGCTGGGCGGCGTCGGGATCGGGTTCGGTTATTCAGCGGCCACACCGGCTGCGCTGAAGTGGTTTCCCCCTTCAAAAACCGGTATGATCGCGGGAATCGTCGTTTCAGGCTTCGGCCTTGCCCCGGTCTACATCGCCCCGCTCTCATCGCTCCTGGTTGGAAATTACGGATTGCAGACGACCATGCTGATTTATGGACTGGCTTTTCTTGTGATCGTGGTCGGACTGGCTTTTCTGCTTAAGAACCCACCGCCGGGATACATCCCTGTTCAGGCCCCGTCCGCAGGGAAAGGCCAAAAGAAGAAGAACAGCGTGGCGAGTGAAGATTGTTCTGCTCTGACCATGTTAAGAACCACCAAATTCTATGTGATCTGGTTCATTTTCTTCATCGGCTCAGGGGTCGGATTGATGGTCATCAGCAATATTTCGGGTATGGCCAAGGCCAGTATGGGAAAATCAGCTTTTATCGCTGTGGCCATCATGGCTGTCGGCAATGCCCTGGGAAGGATCCTGGCAGGGGTGATCTCCGACCGTATTGCGAAGTCACTTACCCTGGCCATCATTTTAATTTTCCAAAGCTCGCTCATGTTCATTGCCTCCATGGTCATCGATGAGAAAGCCTCGGTTGTGCTGATCATTGTTTTTGCAACACTGATCGGGTTCAACTACGGAACCAACCTTTCACTTTTTCCTTCATTCACCAAATATTTTTGGGGCATGAAAAACTTCGGGCTGAATTACGGCATACTGATGTCAGCCTGGGGTGTCGGAGGATTTGTTTTCAGCAGGCTGTCCCAGACCCTCTTTGCTGCAGCAGGGAACCATTTCTGGTCGTTTATCATCGCCGGTTCAGCTTTGTTCTTCTGCCTGCTGCTCACCCTGATCCTGCTTGAGATCCGGAGCATGAACGAGTAAGCAGGAAGCAAAAACCGAATCTTTATATCCCCACAACGGATGATCTCAGTACTGGCTGATCAATGAAATCCCGGACGCATCACATAGGACTTTTTCTGCTGATCATGCTCTGTGTGGCAGGCGGAACCCTGCTTTCGTACAAGCTCAACGGCAGTTCATGGCTGGGTGTGGATGATGCCAACATTTACTTCATTTATATGAAGAACCTTGCCTCGGGTCAGGGTTTTGTATATCAACAGGGAGGTGAAGCCGTAGAGGGGTTCACCAGCCTGCTGTGGACATTGACAGGAGCACTGGTGTTTCTCTTTACCCATGATGCTGAACCGGTTTTACTCATCATCAATATCCTGATGTGCAGCCTGGGAATCTTCTGCTGTATTAACTTTTTTGAACGTAGAGATACCAACAGTTCCTGCATATTGGTCAAACCGGTGCTTTTGACAGGCCTTGTACTGCTGATGCCCGGCTTCATCGACTGGTGCGTGCTTTCCCTCATGGATACTGGTCTGTGGTGTCTGCTCCTGACCCTGTGCAGCCTTTCTGTTCTGGGACTGAACAGGGACAACTATTTTCTGAGCAGAACCATGGTTTTTACTGTTCTGATGATCCTTTTGCTGTTATGCAGGCCCGAAGCTATGCTCTGGAGCCTGGTCTTCATCGGCCTGCGCTGGCTGTATTTTCTTCGCAGGAAAGGACACAAAACGGCATTTCGTTCTCTGCTTATTGTACTTCCGGTCTGGGCTGTGACCCTGGCAGCGCTTACCGTGTGGCGACTGCAGCTTTTTGCTTATCCCTTGCCCAATACATGGTATGCCAAGGTATCACCCGACCTGCTGATGCGATTCAGGGACGGTTTCTTCTATGTTTATGATTTCTTTACCCTGAATCCCCTGATGATCTTGCTCTGCGGGCTGCTTATCCTCGCGGTTTTCCGAAACCCGGTAAACGAAGGCCCCGGCAGCAGGGCCACTGAAGCGGGAAGACTAACGGCCATCAGCATGCTTGCCCTGACAGGGGTAAGTGTTCTTATTCCCTGGATCAGCGGCGGTGACCACTTCGGACATTTTCGCTTCTTTCAGCCGTCTGTACCTGTGTATGCGCTGGCTGTGATTAGTGTAACGGCCATGTTCAGGATACGCATCACCCCTGCCCTGGCCTTTCTGATCCTGCTTTTCGCAGGTTTATCCTCTCCTTCCAATGTGATCAGTATCATCCTGAAAGGAGTCAGTCCGGTGAGGCATGAATGGGCCATTGCTGCCGACGGTCGGGTAACATCGGGCAAGCTGAATGTTTTCTTTGCAGATCTGGGGGACTATCCATCGCAGGGAGTATTGGAAGCAGGCGGGAGGGCGTATGCTTACAAAGGGAAAAGCATCGACCTGATGGGGCTCAACGAACCGGCCATGGCCCATGCGCCCAGGACGGGAGAAGTATCTGCACTCAAGAACCACGCTGCTTTCAACAGCGAAGTCTTTTACCGCTTGCAGCCGGATCTTTTCTGGATCGGAGGTGGTTTCAGTGATACCGCGGACCGGACGGCGCCCGATATTTCACGCTTCAGTGCTGCTGCCTTCAGAGACATCCATAAAGAGCAGGCATTCTGTGAACTCTATACGGCTTGCATGATCATCAGAAAAGATCAGGATGAAGCTCTGAAAATTTATGCCCGCAGGAGCTTTCTGAAAAACCTGCCTGAAGACATCTATGAAATTATTATTTTTTGATATAAAACTTTGATGAATAGTCAGGATATTATTAACACACTGAGTCTTCAGAAACATCCTGAAGGAGGCTATTACAGGGAGATCTATCGTTCCCCGGAAGTGTTTAAAAAAAGCAAAGATCAGATCAGGTCATGTGGAACAATCATATATTATCTGCTTGAGGGCCATGACTACTCCCGTTTTCACCGGCTGAGGTCTGACGAGATGTGGCATTATCATCAGGGCGAATGCATTGAACTCAATATAATACGTGAAGGTGAACACAGCAGATCTGTACTCGGTCCTTTAACTTGCAGGGATGCTTTTCCTTGTATTACCATACCGGCCGGAAGCTGGTTTTCGGCCTGCATCGCTTCAGGGAAGGGATATGCGCTGGTGAGTTGCACTGTCATCCCCGGTTTTGATTTCAAGGATTTTGAGCTGGCTGATGCCCGGCTGCTGGCGGAGGCGTATCCCCATCTGGAGGAATTGATTCTCCGCTTCGGTTGATGGGGAGACAGGCATAATTTCAATAATTTCTGAATTGTTTTGCAGGATGATAAAAAAAGATTACTTTTGCCCCCTCAAATTGATGCAGTACTAATTAATAATCAAAAGGAAAGAGGTATTGTTATGATCATCATCCCTGTAAAAGAAGGCGAAAGCATTGACAAAGCGCTCAAGAAGTACAAAAGGAAATTTGAAAAGACCGGAACGGTCAAGGAATTGCGCGAACGTCAGAAATTCACCAAGCCGTCTGTAAAAAGAAGGGAAAGAAGGCTGAAAGCTATCTACATTCAGCAGATCCATCAGCAGATGGATCAGTAGTCAAAGGCCTGACAGGGTATTGATACCCCGAAGCAATAAAACCGTAAATTTACGTTTGAATTGCTCCGGGGTTTTTTATATCCCGGCGGGAATATTCCTGTTTTGACCCCAGGCGTTATGATTGCGCGTTTTATTGATTACATCAGTTACGAAAAGCGGTACTCCCCGCATACTGTTCTCGCCTACAAGACAGATCTTGAACAATTTATAAGATTTCTGGAAGAACAATACGGAATATCACAGCCGGAAGAGATCACCTATCTGGTGATCAGAGATTATCTGTCCGGGTTGATGGAGTCGGGTTTGAATGCACGTTCGGTCAACCGGAAGAAGACCTGTATGCAAACGTATTTCAGGTATCTGATCAGGGAGGGTTTGATCACGGTGAATCCGATGAAGCGGGTAATCTCCCCCAAGTCGGCGAAACGACTGCCGGTATATATTCCCGAGGGGCAGACGGAGACTCTTTTTCTGGAGGCAGAAGCTGGCTCCGGTGAAAGTTTCATAGCCTTGCGCAACCGTATGATCCTGGAGATGTTTTATGCAACGGGGATGCGTCTGAGCGAGCTGGTTCATCTGAAGGACAGCGACCTGGATCTTTCCTCTATGACGGTCAGGGTATTGGGTAAGCGCAACAAAGAAAGACTGATCCCTTTCGGTCCTTCGCTTGCGAAACTGATCAGGCAATATCTGGATTGCCGGAGCGCTGAACATATAAATAATGTAGAAAGCCGGTTTTTTGTGACGGGAGCAGGTAAAAAAATCTACCCAAAACTTGCATACCGTGTCGTAAATGACTATCTTAGCAGTATTCCGAACCTGGAAAAGAAAAGTCCTCATGTATTGCGACATACATTTGCGACACATATGTTGAACAAAGGCGCAGAGCTGAATGCGATCAAGGAACTGCTGGGACACGCCAGTTTATCGGCCACTCAGGTATACACCCATAACACCATAGAGAAATTAAAGACTATTTATAAACAAGCCCACCCAAAGGCGTAAAAAGGAGGTTTCTATGAAAGTAAAAATCAATTCGGTTCGCTTCAAAGCTGACAAGAAGCTGGAGGATTTCGTGAGTGAAAAGGTTGGAAAACTGGAGAATTATTTCGACGGGGTGATCAGCAGTGAGGTGACCTTAAGGCTTGACAAGAATGAGGAAACGGGGAACAAGATTGCGGAGATCCGGGTGAATATCCCGGGTAATGATCTTTTTGCCAAGAAGCAGGCTGCCAGTTTTGAGCAGGCTACGGATACAGCGGTTGAGGCCTTACGCAAGCAAATTACCCGTCACAAACAGAAGATTCGTGGAATGTAGTGTTTTACAGCGACTTATAAAAAGATGCCCGCTTTTTGAGGGAAATCTCTAAAAAAAGTCGAAAAAAGTTTTGTTCGTATTGTTAATGTTCGTACATTTGCAGTCCCTTTAAAAAAGGGGCTGCTTTTTTTATTAACAGTTAGGCAATTAGCAATAAAAAGGGCATTTTCAGCCGGAATAGCTCAGCTGGCCAGAGCAGCTGATTTGTAATCAGCGGGTCGGGGGTTCGAATCCCTCTTTCGGCTCGGCTCTTTGAAAAGACGGGGAGATACCAGAGCGGTCAAATGGGGCAGACTGTAAATCTGTTGGCGCAGCCTTCGGAGGTTCGAATCCTCCTCTCCCCACAGTTCAGTGATCAGCAAGCAGTGATCAGTGATTAGTGGTAATGCGGAAGTAGCTCATTTGGTAGAGCGAAAGCCTTCCAAGCTTTAGGTGGCGGGTTCGAGCCCCGTCTTCCGCTCAGAAAAACGTTCTTTAAAAGGATGCCGGCCACAGGGTAGGTTTTGAATTTACACAATCAATGCCGATGTAGCTCAGGGGTAGAGCACTTCCTTGGTAAGGAAGGGGTCACGAGTTCAATTCTCGTCATTGGCTCCAGGACAGACAGAAATCTAATTTTAAACCAATAACAAAGTATTTTAAAAAATGGCAAAAGAAAAATTCGATCGTTCCAAACCGCACGTCAACATTGGAACTATTGGTCACATCGACCATGGTAAGACCACTTTGACCGCTGCTATCACCATCTGCCTTGCAGACAGGGGTCTCGCAGAATTCAGGTCATTTGACTCAATCGATAATGCTCCTGAGGAAAAGGAAAGGGGTATTACCATTAATACAGCGCACGTTGAGTACGCGACAGAGAAACGCCATTATGCACACGTTGACTGTCCGGGACACGCTGACTATATCAAGAACATGGTTACCGGAGCTGCCCAGATGGACGGTGCTATCCTGGTAGTTGCTGCAACTGATGGTCCTATGCCTCAGACCCGCGAGCACATCCTTCTGGCCCGCCAGGTAGGTGTACCCAAGATTGTTGTTTTCATGAACAAGTGCGACAGTGTTGATGACGTTGAATTGCTCGACCTCGTTGAAATGGAAGTTCGCGAACTGCTGACTTTCTACGGTTTCGACGGAGATGCAACCCCGGTGATCCGCGGTTCTGCATTGGGTGGTTTGAACAAAGAACCCCAGTGGGTTGATAAGATCATCGAACTCATGAACGCAGTGGATGAGTATATCCCCATCCCCGAGCGTCTCATCGAGAAGGATTTCCTCATGCCGGTTGAAGACGTTTTCACTATCACCGGTCGTGGTACAGTTGCTACCGGTAGAATTGAAACCGGTGTGATCAACACGGGCGACCCTGTGGAAATTATTGGTTTCGAAGCCGACAAGCTGAAGAGCGTTGTAACCGGAGTTGAAATGTTCCGTAAGATTCTGGATCGCGGTGAAGCAGGCGACAACAGTGGTTTGCTGCTGCGCGGTATCGACAAGGATCAGATCTGCAGGGGTATGGTTATAGCCAAGCCCGGCTCTATCAAGCCTCACAAGCACTTCAAGGCACAGGTCTATATTCTGAAGAAGGAAGAAGGTGGCCGTCACACGCCATTTCACAATAAGTACCGTCCCCAGTTCTACTTCCGTACGACTGACGTGACTGGTGAGATTTTCCTTCCTGAAGGTGTGGAAATGGTCATGCCCGGTGACAACCTCATGATTGAAGTTAAACTGATTGCTGACATTGCCATGAACCTCAACCTGCGTTTCGCTATCCGTGAAGGTGGCCGTACCGTAGGTGCAGGACAGGTTATTGAAATCCTTGATTAATCCATCATATTCATGCATAGCGTCCCGCCCCGGCGGGATGCTATGTTTGTCTAATAAAAATCAGGAACGGGTGTAGCTCAATTGGTAGAGTAGTGGTCTCCAAAACCATTGGCTGGGAGTTCGAGTCTCTCCACCCGTGCCCAATCAACAAGAACCATGATTAAAAAGATCAAGAATTATTTAGCAGAGAGTTATGACGAGCTTCGTCATAAAGTTTCATGGCCTACTTTTAGTGAGCTGCAAAATAGTGCTATTGTCGTTTCCATTGCTTCCCTGATCATCGCACTTGTAGTGCTTCTGATGGACCTGACATTCAGCAACCTGCTCCAGCAGTTTTACAAATTGTTTTAAAGTAAGACGAAGGAGTAATTTCTATTTACAATCAACAGGATTAATTAATCTTCTCCCTGAGCAAGGGATTCAGTTATGAATGAAATTGTCAGAAAGTGGTATGTTGTAAGGGCCATCAGCGGGAAAGAGAAGAAGGTGAAGGAGTACATTGAGAATGAGATCAACCGGCTGAACCTGAATGACTACGTTTCACAGGTACTGATTCCGACGGAAAAGGTTTACCAGGTCCGCAAAGGCAAAAAGATCAGCAAGGACAGAAACTATTTCCCGGGTTATGTTCTGATCGAGGCGGCACTGATTGGCGAAATCACGCACATCCTGAAGAACATCCCCGGAGTTTTGGGATTCCTGGGATCCAAAGGAGAACCTGACCCCCTGCGTCCGAGCGAAGTCAACCGGATTTTAGGCAAGGTAGACGAGCTGGCAGAAAAAGGAGAAGAGATAAGCGATCCGTTCATCGTGGGAGAGAGTGTCCGCGTGATCGACGGTCCCTTCAACAGTTTCAGCGGCATCATTGAAGAAGTGAATGATGAGAAGAAGAAACTGAAGGTGATGGTTAAGATTTTCGGCCGCAAAACCCCGCTTGAACTCAGCTTCATGCAGGTAGAGAAAGAATAACCAAGGGTTGAAGCTACAAGAAACGCTTAAAAATTGCATAAATTATGGCAAAAGAACTTAGCGGAATTATCAAGTTACAGATCAAGGGAGGGGCAGCAAACCCTTCACCTCCGGTAGGCCCTGCATTGGGTGCCAAGGGGGTGAACATCATGGAGTTTTGCAAGCAGTTCAACGCCCGTACCCAGGATAAGGCAGGGAAACTGATCCCTGTAATAATTAATGTATATAAGGACAAGTCTTTTGATTTCGTCATTAAAACCCCTCCGGTTGCCGTCCAGATCATGGAGCTTGTAAAGAAGCAGAAAGGATCACCTGAGCCCAACCGCAATAAGATTGCAGAAATGAACTGGGATCAGGTACGTCAGATAGCTGAAGGGAAAATGGTTGACATGAATGTATTCACGGTAGAAGCCGCCATGCGTATGGTTGCCGGTACTGCACGCAGTATGGGTGTTACGATCCGCGGGGCAGCTCCCTTCCAGGAATAGTAATCAGGGATCAAAAGATTTAACACAATTAAGAACAGAACAATGGCCAAGTTGACGAAAAAGAGAAAGGATGCGCTGGCAAAGGTGGACCAGAATAAGGTATATTCTCTGGCAGAAGCTGCAGAGCTTCTGAAAGGGATCACCTACACCAAGTTTGACGCATCCGTGGATCTTGATGTACGTTTGGGTGTTGACCCCAGGAAAGCCGACCAGATGGTCAGGGGAATTGTTACCCTGCCTCACGGAACCGGCAAAACCGTGCGCGTATTGGTTCTCTGCACGCCTGACAAGGAAGAAGAAGCCAAGAACGCCGGGGCCGATTTTTATGGCCTGGACGATTACATCACCAAGATCAAAGAAGGCTGGACGGATGTGGACGTGATCATTACCACGCCCAGCGTAATGCCGAAAGTCGGAGCCCTTGGCCGCATTCTCGGACCCCGTGGTCTTATGCCAAACCCCAAAAGCGGTACGGTAACCATGGAAGTCGGAAAAGCGGTACAGGAAGTCAAAGCCGGTAAGATCGATTTCAAGGTTGATAAGTTCGGAATTATCCACACTTCGGTGGCGAAGGTATCTTTCCCCGCCGATAAGATCGTGGACAATGCCAAGGAACTGCTCTCCACGATCGGCCGTCTGAAACCCTCTTCAGCCAAAGGCACTTACGTGAAAAGCATATACATGTCCAGCACGATGAGCCCCGGCATTCAGATCGACCCAAGGTCTGTAGCAATCTAATTAACAATCAAAGCAACCAGAGACAGAGTCATTATGAGAATAGAAGAAAAAAATAAGGTTATCGACTCCCTGGCAGAACAGCTGCAGGCTTACAATAACATTTACATTACCGATATCGGCAGCCTCAACGTTGAAAAAACCAATTCGCTGCGCAGGCTTTGTTTCAAAAGGAATGTGAAACTCACCACGGTGAAGAACACCCTTCTGAAACGGGCCATGGACAAATCAGGCCGTGATTTCTCAGCACTTTATGAGTCGCTGAAAGGCCCTACCTCCATCATGCTCTGCGAAGCAGGTAACGTTCCTGCCAAGCTCATCAAGGAATTCAGGAGACAGATCAATTCTGAAAAACCCGTTCTGAAAGCGGCATTCATTGAAGAATCCGCCTACATCGGCAACGACCAGCTCGAAGCGCTGGTGAACCTGAAAACCAAAAATGAACTGATCGGTGATATTATCGGCCTCTTGCAGTCGCCTGCCAAGAATGTCATCGGCGCACTCCAATCCGGTGGTCACAAACTATCCGGAATTGTTAAAACATTATCAGAAAAGCCTGAATAGGCAAAACAATCACAGAAAAACAGATTTAGAAACCACAAAAACAATAAGAAATGGCAGATTTAAAAGCTTTTGCAGAACAGTTGGTCAACCTTACTGTAAAGGAAGTAAACGAACTTGCACAAATCCTCAAGGATGAGTACGGTATTGAACCCGCAGCAGCAGCAGCAGTCGTGGCAGCTCCGGCAGCCGGTGGCGACAGCGGCCCCGCAGCAGAAGAAAAGACACAGTTTGACGTCATCCTGAAAAGTGCCGGTCAGGCTAAACTGGCCGTGGTGAAACTGGTGAAGGAACTGACCAGCCTCGGACTGAAAGAAGCCAAGGAACTGGTTGACGCAGCTCCCAAACCCCTGAAAGAAGGCATCACCAAGGACGAAGCCAACGCACTCAAATCACAACTAGAGGAGGCTGGAGCAGAGGTTGAAATTAAGTAATATAATTGTTCCGATCTTCATGGTTTAGATTTCACCCGCACAGGGGTGAAATCTAAACCTGTTTATATATACACGGAATATATAAAGCTTTAGCGGAATTATTTATTTAACTTAAATTTTTACAACCTTGGCTGCACAGAAGAACGAAAGGATCAATTTCGCACAGACGAAGATCCGCCCCGAATATCCCGATTTTCTTGAGATCCAGCTACAATCTTTTCAGGACTTCTTCCAGTTGGAAACCACCTCGGAGAATCGCCAGAATGAAGGCCTTTTTAAAGTTTTCAGGGAAAATTTCCCCATCTCGGATGCCCGTAACAATTTTGTCCTCGAATTTCTCGATTATTTCATTGACCCTCCCCGTTACACCATTGAGGAGTGCCTGGAACGCGGACTGACTTACAGTGTGCCCCTGAAAGCCAAATTAAGACTGTATTGCACCGACCCCGAGCACGAAGATTTTGAGACGATCATCCAGGATGTATATCTTGGTATGATCCCTTACATGACGCCAAAAGGTACCTTTGTGATCAATGGTGCCGAACGTGTTGTGGTTTCACAACTTCACCGCTCACCCGGGGTGTTTTTCGGACAAAGCAGACACGCCAACGGCAGCATTCTCTACTCTGCCCGCGTGATCCCCTTCAAAGGATCATGGATCGAGTTTGCGACCGACATCAACAATGTGATGTACGCATACATCGATCGAAAAAAGAAATTACCCGTGACCACCCTTCTGAGGGCTATCGGTTTTGAGACCGATAAGCAGATCCTTGAGATTTTTAACCTCGCAGAAGAGGTCAAGGTGAACAAACCCAACCTCAAGAAAGCCCTGGGACGTAAACTCGCAGCCCGTGTTGTCCGCGCATGGATTGAGGATTTCGTGGATGAGGATACCGGTGAAGTGGTATCCATCGAGCGTACCGAAGTAGTCATCGACCGCGAGGTAGCTCTGGAAAACGAACATGTCGACCTTATTATTGACAGCGGTGTCAAGACCATACTGATCCATAACGACAGTACGGACATCGCTGATTTCGGCATCATTTTCAACACCCTTCAGAAAGACCCGGCCAACTCTGAAAAAGAAGCGGTGGAATTCATTTACCGTCTTCTCCGCAACGCGGAACCTCCTGACGAAGAAACGGCCAGGGGCATCATTGAAAAGCTGTTCTTTTCTGACAAAAGATACGATCTTGGTGATGTGGGACGCTACCGTATCAACAAAAAGCTCAACCTCGACATTCCGATGGAGACGAGGGTCCTCACCAAGGAAGACATTATTTCCATTATCAAATTCCTGGTTGAACTCCTGAATTCAAAAGCCGAGGTTGATGATATCGACCACCTGAGCAACCGCCGTGTCCGCACGGTTGGCGAACAGCTCTACAGCCAGTTTGGCGTCGGCCTGGCGCGTATGGCCCGTACGATCCGTGAACGTATGAATGTACGCGACAATGAGGTATTCACCCCTACCGACCTGATCAATGCCAAAACATTATCGTCGGTGATCAATACTTTTTTCGGCACCAACCAGCTCTCGCAGTTCATGGACCAGACCAATCCCCTCTCTGAGATCACACACAAGAGAAGGGTTTCAGCCCTCGGGCCCGGTGGTCTCTCCAGGGAAAGGGCCGGATTCGAAGTACGCGACGTTCACTACACACACTATGGACGACTCTGTACGATCGAAACGCCGGAAGGTCCGAACATCGGTCTGATCTCCTCCCTCTGCGTTTACGCCAAGATCAACCGCCTCGGTTTCATCGAAACCCCTTACCGCAAAGTTGAAAAGGGCAAGGTCGTGCTGACGCAGGATCCGCTTTACCTCAGCGCGGAAGAAGAAGAAGATAAAATCATTGCACAGGCCAGTACGCCCATCAGTAACAAGGGTGATTTTCTGCAGGAACGCATCAAAGCCCGCTATCTGGCTGATTACCCCATCGTAGAACCTGAAGAGGTTCACCTGATGGATATTTCTCCGAACCAGATTGCCTCCATCGCGGCATCCATGATTCCCTTCCTGGAGCATGACGACGCCAACCGCGCCCTGATGGGATCAAACATGATGCGTCAGGCCGTTCCCCTGCTCAGACCGGAAGTACCCATTGTCGGTACCGGACTGGAAGGAAAAGTGGCCAAGGACTCCCGTGTTTTGATCAATGCAGAAGGCGAAGGCGTTGTGGAATACGTGGACTCTGTTAAAATCGTGATCCGCTACAAGCGGAGTGAAATCGATAAGATCGTGAGCTTCGAGGATGATATCAAAACTTACATCCTCCCGAAATTCCTCAAGACCAACCAGAACACCTGTGTGAACCTCAAGCCCATCGTCCACAAAGGACAACAGGTCAAAAAGGGCGACGTTCTCTGTGAGGGATATGCCACACAAAACGGGGAACTGGCACTCGGAAGAAACCTCAAGGTGGCGTTCATGCCATGGAAAGGTTACAACTTTGAGGATGCCATCGTTATTAACGAGCGCGTGGTTCGCGAAGACATTTTCACCTCCCTTCACATCGAAGAATTCATCCTGGAAGTCCGCGAAACAAAACGCGGTCTCGAAGAGCTGACCAACGATATCCCGAATGTGAGTGCAGAAGCCACCAAAGACCTCGACGAGAACGGGATTATCCGCATTGGTGCTGAAGTCAATGAAGGCGATATTCTGATCGGGAAGATCACCCCCAAAGGTGAAACGGATCCGACGCCGGAAGAAAAGCTTCTCCGTGCCATCTTCGGCGACAAGGCCGGTGATGTGAAAGATGCTTCATTTAAAGCACCGCCTTCGATGAAGGGTGTGGTCATCGACAAAAAACTTTTCTCCAAGGTGCTGAAAGACAAAAAGCTCAAAACCAAGGAGAAAGACAGCATGAAATCCATTGAGGATGATTTCACCAAGGGAACGGCAGAGATCAAGGCCAGGCTGGTGGAAAAACTTCTCAAACTGGTTGAAGGAAAAACTTCACAGGGTGTATACAACAACCTGAAGGAAGAGGTCATCCCCAAGAAAGCCAAGTTTACGCAAAAGATGCTGCTGGCGTTGGATTACACGAATATTAATCCGCTGAAGTGGACCACCGATAAGGACAAGAACGACCTGATCAAGGTTCTGCTGCACAACTATAACATTAAGTACCGGGAATTACTGGGTCATTACAACCGCAGAAAGTTCCAGGAGACTGTGGGTGACGATCTGCCGTCAGGCATTATCAAGCTGGCCAAGGTTTACATTGCCAAAAAGCGCAAGCTCAAGGTGGGTGACAAGATGGCCGGACGCCACGGAAACAAAGGGATCGTGGCCCGTATCGTCAGGGATGAGGACATGCCTTTCCTTGAAGACGGGACACCGGTCGACATCGTTCTGAACCCGCTGGGGGTACCGAGCCGTATGAACCTTGGACAGATTTACGAAACTGTGCTGGGTTGGGCAGGACTGAAGCTGGGTCTGAAGTTCGACACTCCGATTTTTGACGGTGCACATATCGACCAGATCAATGAATACATGCGCAAAGCCGGTCTCCCTGAGAATGGCAGGGTTTACCTCTACGACGGGGGCACGGGTGAGCGTTTTGACCAGCCAGCAACTGTTGGTGTGATCTATATGATGAAACTGCATCACCTTGTTGACGACAAGATGCACGCCCGTTCCATCGGACCTTACTCACTGATCACACAGCAGCCTCTCGGAGGTAAAGCACAATTCGGAGGTCAGCGTTTCGGTGAAATGGAAGTCTGGGCGCTCGAAGCTTTCGGAGCTGCTAATGTGCTGCAGGAGATCCTGACCGTGATATCTGACGATGTTACCGGCCGTGCCAAAGCTTACGAAGCTATTGTCAAGGGCGAGAACATGCCGATACCGGGTGTGCCGGAGTCATTCAACGTTTTGATCCATGAGTTGAACGGCCTTGGCCTCAATATCACCTTTGAAGAATAAACCTGTTATCATTGTGAAACGATAATTATCTGAACTATGGCTTTCAGAAAAGAATATCTGCCCAAAACAAACTTTTCGAAAATTACGATCAGTCTGGCCTCACCGGAAATGATTCTGGAACGCTCCAGCGGTGAAGTACTGAAGCCTGAGACGATCAACTACCGCACCTATAAGCCTGAACGCGACGGTTTATTCTGTGAAAGGATCTTCGGGCCGGTGAAGGACTGGGAATGCCACTGCGGAAAATACAAACGCATCCGTTACAAAGGGATCGTTTGCGACCGTTGCGGTGTGGAAGTCACGGAAAAGAAAGTACGCCGCGAGCGCATGGGTCACATTACCCTGACCGTGCCTGTCGTACACATCTGGTTCTTCCGTTCCCTGCCCAATAAGATCGGTGCCCTCCTGGAATTGCCGACCAAGAAACTCGACATGATCATTTATTATGAGCGCTATGTCGTAATTAATCCGGGCATCAAGGCCGAAGACGGGATCAAGTACCTCGATTTCCTGACCGAGGAAGAATATTTTGAAATCATCGACGGTCTGCCTAAAGACAATCAGTATCTTGATGATACCGATCCCAACAAGTTCATTGCAAAGATGGGCGCCGAAGCCATTTATGATCTCCTTTCGCGCCTCAACCTCGACGTAGTCTCTTACGACCTCCGTCACAAAGCATCCACAGAGACATCCATGCAGCGCAAGCAGGACGCCCTGAAACGTCTGCAGGTTGTGGAAGCTTTCCGTGAAGCCAACTCCCGTATCGAAAACCGCCCGGAGTGGATGATCGTTAAAGTTGTACCGGTGATCCCACCTGAGCTCAGGCCTCTGGTTCCCCTCGATGGCGGTCGTTTCGCCACGAGCGACCTCAATGACCTTTACCGCAGGGTAATTATCCGCAACAACCGACTGAAGCGACTGATCGAAATTAAAGCCCCGGATGTGATCCTTCGCAACGAAAAGCGTATGCTGCAGGAAGCCGTGGATTCACTCTTCGACAATTCACGTAAAGCCAATGCGGTTAAAACAGAATCCAACCGTACGCTGAAATCCCTCAGCGATAGTCTCAAAGGAAAGCAGGGACGTTTCCGTCAGAACCTGCTCGGTAAACGTGTGGACTACAGCGGCCGTTCTGTAATCGTGGTCGGTCCCGAGCTCAAACTGAATGAGTGCGGATTGCCCAAGGAAATGGCCTCCGAGCTTTTCAAGCCTTTTATTATCCGTAAAATGCTTGAACGCGGAATCGTAAAAACTGTTAAATCAGCCAAAAAGATTGTAGACCGTAAGGATCCCGTGGTTTGGGACATCCTTGAAAACGTATTGAAAGGGCACCCTGTTCTCCTGAACCGTGCTCCTACCCTTCACCGTCTGGGTATCCAGGCTTTCCAGCCGAAAATGATCGAAGGAAAAGCCATTCAGCTCCATCCTTTGGTTTGTACGGCTTTCAACGCCGACTTCGACGGTGACCAGATGGCCGTCCACGTGCCGCTGGGCAATGCAGCCATCCTGGAAGCCCAGTTGCTGATGCTGGCATCGCATAACATTCTGAACCCGGCCAACGGTGCACCCATTGCGGTTCCGTCGCAGGACATGGTTCTCGGATTGTATTACATGACCAAGGGCCGCCGCAGTACTGCAGACCACAAGGTCAAAGGCGAGGGTCTGAGTTTCTACGGACCTGAGGAAGTGATCATCGCTTACAATGAAAAGAAGGTCGAACTCCACGCATGGATCATGGTCCGCATGGAAGTAGCCGAAAACGGGGAAATGGTTCACCGCATGATCGAAACTACGGTGGGTCGTGTCCTTTTCAACCAGGTAGTCCCCACAGAATACGGATACATCAACCAGCTGCTCACCAAAAAGTCGCTGCGCGATGTCATCGGTGAAGTGCTGAAACACACCGGTACCCGTCAGGCTGCACAGTTCCTTGATGACATCAAGAACCTCGGATTCACCATGGCTTTCCGCGGAGGCTTGTCATTCAACCTCGGTGATGTGATCATCCCACCTGAAAAAGAGAAGTTTGTTGAGCAGGCCAACGCCCAGGTGGAAGAGATCATGAACAACTATAACATGGGTTTCATCACCAATAATGAGCGATACAACCAGATTATCGACGTTTGGACACATACGAATTCATATATCACTAATGCTCTGATGAATCATCTGAGCAACGATAAATCCGGTTTCAATCCGGTTTATATGATGCTCGACAGTGGTGCCCGCGGATCCAAAGAACAGATCCGTCAGCTCTGCGGTATGCGTGGTCTGATGGCCAAGCCGCAGAAATCAGGTGCTACAGGAGGAGAGATCATCGAAAACCCCATTTTATCGAACTTCAAAGAGGGGCTGTCGATTCTGGAGTACTTCATTTCTACGCACGGTGCCCGTAAGGGTCTTGCGGATACTGCTCTCAAGACGGCTGACGCAGGTTATCTGACACGTCGTCTGGTAGATGTCACCCAGGATGTGATCATCTCTGAGACTGACTGCGGAACCCTCCGCGGATTGACCATCACCGCCCTGAAGAAGAACGTTGAAGTTGTGGAAACGCTTTACGACAGGATTCTCGGCCGTGTTACCCTTCACGATATTTACCATCCGCAAACCGGAGAACTGATCATCGCTGCAGGGGAAGAGCTGACAGAGGATTACTGCCGCGTTATCGAAGACAGTCCGATCGAAGCTGTTGAAATCCGCTCGGTACTCACCTGCGAATCCCGTCACGGGGTTTGCGCCAAGTGTTACGGCCGTAACCTTTCCACAGGTAAGATGATACAGAAGGGAGAGGCTGTGGGTGTGATCGCTGCACAGTCGATCGGGGAACCGGGAACACAGCTGACACTTCGTACCTTCCACGTTGGGGGTGTGGCCGGCGTGAACATCGCTTCACTTTCAAAAATTGAAGCCCGTTACGATGGCATCCTCGAAATTGAAGAACTCAAGGCTGTGGATTACGAAAATACGGACGACGGCAAGAAGTACCAGGTTGTACTGGGACGTTCTGCAGAAATGAAGATTGTCGACCCGAAAACACATATTGTACTTTCTTCCAGCAACATCCCCTATGCCGCCAACCTCTTTTACAAGAATGGCGACACGGTGAAGAAAGACGACCTGATCTGCGACTGGGATCCGTTCAATGCATTGATCCTGTCAGAGGTTTCAGGTAAGATTGTTTACGAAGACATCATTGAGAACGTCACTTTCCGTAAGGAAAGCGATGAGCAGACCGGTTATCACGACAAGGTCGTGATCGAAACCAAACACAAAGGCAAGAACCCCTCGCTGAAGATCGTACATGAGAAGACGAAAGAAGTCCTCAAAACTTACGACATGCCCGTGGGTGCGCACATTATCAAGAATGAAGGTGAGAAGATCCGCGCCGGAGAGATGCTGGCCAAGATCCCGCGTTCTGTTGGTAAAGCGGGTGACATCACGGGAGGTCTTCCGCGTGTGACTGAATTGTTTGAAGCCCGTAATCCTTCGGATCCTGCCAGGGTATCGGAGATCGACGGAGTGGTCACTTTCGGTAAAAAACTCAAGCGCGGTAACCGCGAGGTGATCATCACTTCCAAGACCGGTGAAGAGAAGCATTACCTGGTTCCGATCACCAAGCAGATCCTGGTCCAGGAGAACGACTACGTGAAGGCCGGAACGGCACTCACCGACGGAGCCATTACTCCGGCTGATATTCTGGCTATCAAGGGACCCACCAAGGTGCAGGAATACATTGTGAATGAGATCCAGGAAGTTTACCGTCTGCAGGGTGTAAAGATCAACGACAAGCATTTTGAAGTGGTTGTCCGCCAGATGATGCGTAAAGTTGAGGTGGAAGATCAGGGTGACACACGCTTCCTTGAAGGAGAAACCGTGAACAAGCTTGATTTTCAGGAGGAGAACGACTGGATCTTCGGCAAGAAGATCATCGTCGATCCGGGAGATTCGGAGCACTACAAAGCCGGTCAGATCATCGCAGCACGAAAGCTGCGTGAAGAGAACTCAACTTTGAAGCGCAGGGACAAGACCCTGATCGATGCACGTGACGCAAGACCTGCCACAGCCCGGCAGATTCTCCAGGGAATCACCCGTGCATCACTTCAGACCAAGAGCTGGCTCTCGGCTGCATCATTCCAGGAAACGACCAAGGTGCTGACCGATGCTGCAGTAAATGCTAAAATTGATGACCTGAACGGTCTGAAAGAAAACGTACTCACCGGACACCTGATCCCTGCCGGAACAGGCCTGCGTGAATACGATAAAATTATTGTCGGTTCGCTGGAGGAATATGAGTCTCTCATGGCCTCGAAGCAGAAAGAAGACGTTTATACCGACATGT
Source organism: uncultured Bacteroidota bacterium (assembly GCA_937934705.1). Classification (GTDB taxonomy): domain Bacteria; phylum Bacteroidota; class Bacteroidia; order Bacteroidales; family CAIWKO01; genus CALGYY01. The sequence continues at coordinate 499 of CALGYY010000200.1, read as the reverse complement.
AATATTTCTGTTTGCCATTTTTTTGGGGGGCGCCGGCGATCCGGTTCCCCCTTTTTTTTGTAACTTTACATCAAATAGGAAAACGATGTCAGATAACAAACCGAATGAAAACCAGCTCGCCATCGAGCTGACCGAAGATGTTGCACAGGGTACATACAGCAACCTCGCCATCATTACTCACAGCTATTCAGAGTTTATCCTCGATTTTGTCAGAGTGATGCCGGGAATCCCGAAAGCCAAGGTCAAATCACGCATCATACTTACCCCCCAGCATGCCAAACGCCTGATGAAAGCGCTGAAAGACAACATCGGCAGGTACGAATCGAATTTCGGTCCCATAGAAGACAGCGAGCCCATGAACCCGGGGCCTTTCAAATTCGGCGGACCGACAGCCCAGGCCTGAGGCCGGACGGAAAACAATCAGTACCCGTTCAGGAAAGGATTGTATTTCCAGATCGGAAGAGCACACGTCTGAACTCCAGTCACATTCCTTTATCTC
>CALGYY010000199.1 GCA_937934705.1 uncultured Bacteroidota bacterium | reverse complement strand
AGATAAGGATTTGCGGTGGACTTCTCCTTATTTCATACATTTGCAGGCGTCACCCTATGTTTCTTAGCCGCAAACACAAAACTATCATCAGGGCCAACAGTCTGAGCAGGCTGGCATGGCAAAGGCTCCGTAAGAACAAAACGGCCGCGGCCTCCATGATCCTGTTGTTGCTCGCCTTAATAGTCAGCCTGCTGGGTTATCTGATCACACCCGATCACAGCCCGTCGGCCAATACACAGCTCCCCGAAATTGCCGCAGCCAAACCCGGCTTCAGCGTAAGTATGATCAGGTTGACAAAAAATGAAGAAGCGGAACAAACGGGTTTCCTGCAGCGAATGATCTATGGTGAACGTTATCCCTATACCCTGATCCCGGTCGATACCTTTTTTTTTGAAGAAGATAAGATCGTCGCCAGAGAGTATTCCGGAACGCTGCCTCCAACCGGACGCGAGATCCGCCTGAACCTTGCCGATGTTGCCTTTCCCTTGTTAAATGGCACTTCTCCGGTGATGGATCAGCATCAGCAGCTGAGATTCACCACTGCAGATGGGCACATCCGGGTCATGAAGCTTGATGATCTCAGAGAACTTGTCAGTAATGAGCATGTAACGAAGAAAACCTTTGTACTGGGCACCGATCGTTATGGCCGGGATCTGCTGAGCCAGCTCATGATCGGTACCAGGGTCAGCTTATCCGTAGGTTTCATTTCTGTGATTATTTCACTGCTGTTGGGGATGCTGCTGGGATCCATGGCCGGGTTTTTCAGGGGATGGGTTGACCAGGCACTGATGTGGTTCATCAACGTGGTTTGGTCCATTCCGACCCTGCTGCTGGTGATCGCCATTACCTTTGCGTTGGGCAAGGGATTCTGGCAGGTCTTTATTGCCGTGGGACTGACCATGTGGGTGGAGGTCGCACGTGTGGTGAGGGGGCAGATCCTCGGACTCAGGGAGAAAGAATACGTAGAAGCCGGAAAAGCGCTCGGATTCAGAAGCGCACGCATTATTTTCAAACATGTGATGCCCAACGTTACGGGAGCTGTGATTGTTATTTCTGCGGCCAACTTTGCCTCTGCTATCCTGATCGAGGCCGGACTCAGTTTCCTGGGCATCGGCGTTCAGCCACCCACGCCTTCCTGGGGCGCCATGATACGCGACCATTACGCTTACGTAATTCTCGACAGTCCTCACCTGGCCATTTTTCCCGGACTGGCTATCATGCTGATGGTGCTGGCCTTCATGCTGATCGGTAATGGTTTACGCGATGCGCTGGATGTACGTTACGTTGAAAAAGGCTAGGCCTCCCGTTTCAGATAATGCGGGTTGTTTGCTGATGGCAGCGCCCGGTTTCCAGGCAGGGGGTTGATAAGCCATTGTTAAATTTATCACAAATGTGCAGGATTGAAAAACTATTGTATATTTGCAGCGGATTTCCATTGTGACCATTCCAGAATCCGATTCCTTTTGTAATCCTCAATCATACTTCTTCTGTTAATCTGCGGCGGCATTATATGCCCGGACGAGTTTGATGAATATACATGGGTATCGCTTCAGAAAACAAAACCAACTCAGACTTTTTGGAATTGATCAGGGACTGTGCCAGGCGGAGATCATGTTTCACGGGAATTGAAATTATACACTATTTATTAAATCAATATGTACGATATTATTGCATTAAACAGCAAGACCCTTGCTGAACTTCAGGACATCGCGAAGGAGATGAAAATTGAAGATTATGATGACCTGCGCCGTCAGGAACTGATATACAAAATCCTGGATTTTCAGGCGATCCGGCCACCTGTACAGGAACCAAAGGTTCAGCAGCAACAGCAGCAGAAACCGGCCAAGTCGCGCCAGCGCAGACCCCGCACTACCAAAGCCAAGCCTGAGAAAGAGGAGGATATGGTGAAGAATGAGAACGACGGATCCGGAACCCTTCAGGACACAAAGCCGGTGCTGGTAAAAAAGGAAGAAAAGGTGGTTGCCGGGATTGAAGAGCATGAACACGCCATCCTGAAGCCATTAACAGATAAGGAAATTGATCTTCTATCACCGGAGAGTGATGATTTTGTCCCGGTTCAGGATCCTGAAATCGTCCCACCGGCGGAGATCAAAAAGGAGGAAGAGGTGAGTGAGGATGTCCAGGAAAGTCCTCTCGCTGAGGTTGAGCCGAAGGAAATGCCGCTTGTTGAAGCAAGCCTTCCTGCGGAAGAAGTGAAGACTGAAGGCGTTGAAGATCAGGTGCAGGAGCAGAAAGACAAAAAGCCAAAGCAGCCGGATTATCTGTTCGAATTTGAGGGCCTGATCTCCTGTGAAGGGGTTTTGGAAACCATGCCCGATGGTTACGGCTTTCTGCGTTCTTCTGATTACAATTATCTGAATTCTCCGGATGATGTATACGTTTCGCAATCACAGATCAAACTCTTCGGGCTGAAAACGGGTGATACAGTACAGGGTCGCATCCGTCCACCCAAGGAAGGTGAAAAATATTTCCCCCTGGTAAAGGTGGAATACATCAACGGACGTATGCCGGAGGATGTACGTGACCGCATCAACTTTGATCACCTCACACCTTTGTTCCCGATCAAGAAATTCAATCTCACGGGTCACCCCCAGGAGACCATGAGCACACGCATCATCGATATGTTCACACCGATCGGCAAAGGACAGCGTGGATTGATCGTTGCCCAGCCCAAAACCGGAAAAACAGTCTTGCTGAAGGAGGTGGCCAATGCCATTGCCCACAATCATCCGGAGACCTATCTCATCATACTCCTGATTGATGAGCGTCCGGAAGAGGTTACCGATATGCAGCGCAGTGTTAACGCGGAAGTGATTTCCTCCACTTTTGACGAACCTGCTGAAAGGCATGTAAAAATTGCCAACCTCGTACTGGAGAAAGCCAAAAGGCTTACAGAGTGCGGCCATGATGTGGTCATCCTGCTCGATTCAATTACACGTCTGGCCCGCGCTTATAATACGGTGGCACCGGCTTCTGGTAAAGTCCTTTCAGGAGGTGTTGAAGCCACGGCATTACAGAAGCCCAAACGTTTCTTCGGTGCGGCACGCCAGATCGAGAACGGCGGATCACTCACCATCATTGCAACGGCTCTGATCGATACCGGATCCAAAATGGACGAGGTGATCTTTGAAGAATTCAAGGGCACCGGCAACATGGAGTTGCAACTCGACCGCAAGCTGTCCAACAAACGCATCTTCCCGGCCATTGACATTGTAGCCTCCAGCACGCGCAGGGATGATCTGCTGCTCGACAAAGAGACCCTTCAGCGCATATGGATTCTCCGCAATCACCTGGCCGATATGAACCCGCTTGAAGCGATGAATTTCCTTATGGATAAGATGAAATACACCCAGTCGAACGAAGAGTTTTATGTCTCGATGAACAGCTAAGACCTGCTTCAGCGTATGGTCATAAAAAAAGAGGTTGCCTTTCCGGGCAACCTCTTTTGTGTTTACAGGATGAATTATTCGCTCACAAACAGTTTCTGAACTGAATGATGTGCGGGGCTGATGAATTCAAGCAGGTACGCACCTCCGGGCAGGCCGGCAATGCTGAAACTGAGTTGTTGCATACCCTGTGCTTGATGTCCCTTATACACCTCTTTCACGCAGCGGCCGGTGAGGTCCATCAGACGAATGCTTACCGCGGCCTTTTCGTTGAGGGTGTACTCAATATTTACGATATCACTGGCAGGATTGGGGAAAAGCTTAAGTCCTGCGCCGTTTCCGGCTTCGCTCACTCCTGCATAGCAATCCATCCACGGGCGGTTGAGAAGCGGTGAACCTGTGGTGGGAAGAAAGTTCGGTGCACTGAGATTGAATCCGTCGGTGATCATGAGTTCACTGTTGGCATTGAGGGTGTCGTTACAGTCCAAATCCGTGAAGAACCAGTCGGCCAGATCAAAGGTGCTGCCGGCAGCCAGTTGGAATTCGCTGCCGCTGATGCCTGCCAGATAACAATACTCCACTGCAAGGTTTCCGGAGGTGGCACTTGCTTCGCAGAGTGCCCCGTCGAGCAGAAGACCATTGGTGTAGCCGGCAAAGAATGAGTTGTAGACTTTAAGTGCAGTATTACGACGAAGGTGCATGGCGTTTTTGTAATTGGTGTTCACCGTGGTGGAAGGTGTTACTTTGGGTCCGAACATGCTGAAGTTTGAGAAGACTGGAGCAGTCTGCGGGGTGTTGGTGCTTCCGTTACCATCGTTATCAGATTCAAATCCGTTTGACTTGGAACCCGGGTCAGCAATGTCAGGGTCGCGCAGAGAAACAGCATATTGCACCCTGCCCTGATAACCGTAGTCTGTGTCAAAATCATCATCCCAATTGCGGAATGAAACCAGATATTTACAGTCGACTTTTCCGCCGAACCATTCAAAAGCATCATCACCGCAGTAAGAAACCTGGATATGGTCGATGGTGGTTCCGCTGCCTACTGC
>CALGYY010000198.1 GCA_937934705.1 uncultured Bacteroidota bacterium | reverse complement strand
ATAAAGGAATGTGACTGGAGTTCAGACGTGTGCTCTTCCGATCTGCTGTCGCTGGAATTCTTACCGGAAGTGTAACTGTATTGCTGAATGGGTGTGATCGCGTTCTCCAGCAGTACATTCTTCCAGCCCGATACCGTCTGCCGGGTCCAGTCTGCGTAAATCCGCTTGATGGTCGGCGTGCCGTAACGGGCAATCTCCTCCAGCATTTCCTTTACATTGGAGTAAGGAACATTGTCGGCATCGATCAATACCGCGAGTTTGTTGTCAGTCATTGAACGGGTTTTTCTGGTGTCTGTTTTTCTGCCTTTTCCCGCCGGACCTGACACCCTGCCCGGTTACAGGTTTTCAAGAGCTATTGCACCCTTATTCCAAGGCGTGCAGCCTCGCATTCGTTGCAATAAGTTTTTCCGTCGCAACCGATCACACCCGGACAGTCCGCAGTGCAGCCCATATCTTTATACTGCTGATAGAGCTCTTCGTCGTAACAGTTTCTTTCCTTATTACAGGAATTCACAAGGATGATCAATGCAACAACAGCCAGCCATTTGCCGAACAGAGTAAGCGGATGTCTGCTGCTCAGAGCATGATTCATAAAAGACATTTTTATATTATCACTGACAAAAATAAGAAAAAACACGAAACTATTATGAAGCAGCGGAAATATCCTGTATCCTGCAATGAAGTGATCAGAGAAAATGCCTGAAAGGAACGAGGAGGTTTTCGAAGACTTTGTGGATGAGGGGGCGGCGTTTCCACTTGACGTAGTCGAAAGTAATGCACTCGGCCAGGGTCGTGTCAACATGTTCCCTGAAACCCTGTAACATCCTTTCATCGCGGCCAAAAAGCATCACTTCATGCATATACCGGAAACTGCGGTAATCAAAATTGGAGGACCCGACCGAAAACTCTGCTCCATCGACCATCATGAGCTTCGCGTGGAGGTTATACGGAACGTAGAAACGGAAATCCACCCCGTTACGGTGCATTAGTCCCAGGTATTTGCTGCGCAGCACATCTACTATCCCCACATCACTCTGCTGGGGTGTGATCACCACCACATGTACTCCCCGCTTCGCTGCATCCATCAGAAATTTACGCAGAAGGAAACCGGGCAGGAAATAGGGCGTTTCAATAATGATCTCGTTCTTAGCCCTGCGGATCATATCCTCGAATTGTTTCTTGATGCGCTGACGCGTGATGGAAGGCACATCACGCATAATCCGGAAATCCTTGTAATGGATCACCCTGGAGTACATCTTGGTATTGAAGTAAAGTTTGTTGTAAAGCCTTCGGCTCTCAAGGAAACTCCGCTTAAAGGCCCGCGTTATGCCGCCCCTCAGACGCACCACCAGCTCCCTCCAGTTAAGGGAGTATGCAGTCAGGTTGGCCGACCCCATCCAGGTGATCTCGTCATCAATGATGAGCAGCTTACGGTGGTTGCGGCTGTGATGGCTGGTGAGCCAGTTCGGGTTGAACTTCAGGCGCTTGAAATAGCGAATCTCTGCCCCGTTGCGCAAAAGTTCCGCGAAGAAAGCCTGGGACGACGAAGTCCCCCAGGCGTCCAGTAATAGTTTGATGTGCACCCCTTCGCGGCTTTTTCGTGTGAGCGCGTCGCGAAACTTCTCACCGATCACATCATGGGCAAATTTGTACATCTCCAGGTGTATGCTCTTGCGGGCCGAATTGATATCTTCGAGCATAGCCATGTAAAACTTCAGGGGGTCGTCGTAATAACTGAAGTCGAATTGTTCCGGATGATCGGTAGCGGATGCGGGAACCATAACACTAATTGGGGTCAATCAAGCTTCAGTACAGCCAGAAAAGCACTTTGCGGCACTTCCACATTGCCGATCTGGCGCATACGCTTCTTGCCTTTCTTCTGCTTTTCCAGTAGTTTTCTTTTTCGGGTGATATCGCCGCCATAACACTTGGCCGTAACATCCTTTCTAAGGGGACGTACGGTTTCTCTCGCGATGATCTTGGCGCCGATGGCCGCCTGTATGGCCACCTCATACTGTTGCCGCGGGATCAGCTCCCTGAGCTTCTCACAGATCTTACGGCCGAAATCATAGGCGTAATCCCGGTGTATCAGCGTACTGAGTGCGTCAACCATGTCGCCGTTCAGCAATATGTCGAGCCGTACCAGGTTGGCCTGTCGATAGCCCGTGTGGTGATAATCGAAAGAGGCGTAACCCTTGGAAAGACTCTTCAGTTTATCGTAAAAGTCGAAGACGATATCGCTCAGCGGCATGTCGAAGGTGAGCTCCACGCGGTCGCTGGTCAGGTAAACCTGGTTCCTTAGCGTGCCCCGCTTGTCGATACAAAGCTTCATAATAGCACCGGTGTATTCCGACTTGGAGATCACCTGGGCCACGATATAAGGTTCTTCAATATGATCAATGCTGGTCACCGGAGGTAATCCCGAAGGATTGTGCACGTCGATCATCTCACCTTTTGTGGTGTAAACCTTGAAGGATACATTGGGAACTGTAGTGATCACATCCATGTCGAACTCTCTGAAAAGTCTTTCCTGCACGATTTCCATGTGCAGCAGACCCAGGAATCCGCAGCGGAAGCCAAAGCCGAGAGCAGCGGATGATTCAGGCTCGTAGAAAAGCGAGGCGTCGTTGAGCTGGAGCTTTTCGAGAGAGGAGCGCAGCTCTTCGTAGTCGTCAGCATCCACAGGATAAACCCCTGCAAAAACCATGGGTTTCACATCTTCGAAGCCTGCTATGGCCTCTGAACAGGGCCTGTCGATTTGGGTAATCGTATCACCTACCTTCACCTCTTTGGCCGACTTGATACCGGAGATGATATAGCCCACTTCACCGGCACTCATGACAGGCCTCGGCTGCATATTCATCTTCAGTATGCCGATTTCGTCGGCGTCGTATTCATGTCCGGTTGCCACAAATTTCACGTGATCTCCCTTTTTCAGACTTCCGTTCATGATCCTGAAATAAGCGATCACACCCCGGTAGGAGTTAAAAAGAGAATCGAAGATCAGAGCCTGCAGGGGTGCCCCGGGATCGCCTGAGGGTGCCGGAATACGCTGAATAATCGCGTGAAGGATGTCTTCGATGCCATAGCCTGTCTTCCCGCTGGCTTCGATGATGTCAGTGCGTGCGCAGCCGATCAGGTCGGTGATCTGGTCTTTCACTTCCTCTGGCATGGCGCTGTCCATGTCCATCTTGTTCAGCACCGGGATAATTTCCAGTTCATGTTCCAGGGCGAGATATAGATTGGAAATGGTTTGCGCCTGCACCCCTTGTGTGGCATCGACAATAAGCAGTGCCCCTTCGCAGGCAGCAATGGATCGTGAAACCTCGTATGAGAAATCAACGTGACCGGGGGTATCGATGAGGTTCATCAGGTAACGTACGCCCTCGTGTTCGTACTCCATCTGTATAGCGTGGCTCTTGATGGTGATACCCCTTTCCCTTTCCAGATCCATATCATCAAGAACCTGATCTTTGGCTTCCCTTGCCGAAATGGTATCGGTGAATTCGAGCAGGCGGTCGGCCAGGGTACTCTTACCGTGGTCGATATGAGCGATAATGCAAAAGTTTCTGATATTTTTCACGCGGCAAAATTACTACATTCTGCCCCCTTAAATACGGGGCGCCATTAATCTTCTGTCCGTGTTTTGATGTCCTTGATATTCAACTGCAGCTTCACCGTGTTGTTCCACTCATTTTCCTCGATATGGTAACATATGCTGAAGGGGTTCCCGGCCAGGATATGGTCAAGGTGATCCACCTGTTGAAAAGCAATGGCATCAAAATAAACCGAACGTTCCGGATAAGTGACATTCATCTTCAGGTGGTTCTTCCCCACCCTGCGGGCCTTTCCGAGATCCACCACCCCGTCGGTCCTGAATACCGGGGCCATGTTGCCCGGACCGAAAGGCGCAAACTGGTTGAGAAGCTGGTAGAGTTTGGGCGTGATATCGCTGAGTTCAAGGATGCCGTCTATCTCAATCTCGGGGACCTGCATGCGTTCGCTGATTCTTGAGGCGACCACCTTTTCAAATTTTTCCCTGAAGGCATCCAGGTTCTCCGGTTTCATGGATAGTCCGGCGGCGTACTTGTGCCCTCCGAAGTGCTCGAGCAGATCCCGGCATTCGTCAATGGCATCATAAATATCGAAGTCCTTGACCGAACGTGCCGATCCGCAGATCAACCCATTGGAGAGGGTGAGCACTATAGTGGGCCGGTAGAAAGTCTCTGTGAGCCTGGACGCCACGATACCGATCACCCCCTTGTGCCAGTCAGGGTCGTATACCACAGTGGCCTTGGCCTTTTTCATCTTTTCACTGCCTGAGATCATGTCAATGGCTTCCTGCGTGTTCGATGCATCCAGATTGCGCCTTTCCGTATTGTTGTTGTCGATATCCTTCCCGATCTTCAGGGCATCGTCGAGGTTTCCGGCGATAAGGATCATCACGGAGTTCCGCCCGCTTTCCAGGCGGCCCGCAGCGTTGATCCTTGGACCGACGAGAAATACAAGGTCGTTAACATTAAGTACACGGGAAAAGATGGTTTCTTCGCTTTGCTGCGACAGCGGTTTGCGGCTGATGTTACCGTACTGCAAAACGGCTTCAATTCCCGGCCGGGGATTGGTATTGATGAGCTTTAACCCGAAGTATGACAGTATCCGGTTCTCCCCGGTGATCTGAACAATGTCACTGGCAATACTGATGGCCACCAGGTCGAGATAGCAGATCAGATCCTGAAAGGGGATGTTGTTCTTCATGGCGAAGGCCTGAACCAGCTTGAAGCCGAGGCCGCAACCCGAGAGTTCATCATAGGGATAACTGCAGTCATCACGCTTGGGATCCAGCACGGCCACCGCCTTCGGGATCTCACTGCCCGGCCTGTGGTGATCACAGATGATGAAGTCAATACCCTTCTTCGCTGCCACTTCAATCTTATCAGCCGCCTTGATCCCGCAATCGAGTGCGATCACAAGGCTGAAGCCATTGTCGGCCGCAAAATCTATCCCCATCAGGGAAATCCCGTAACCTTCTATATAGCGGTCAGGAATATAAAAATCAACCTTGTCGTAATACTTCTTCAGGAAGGAAAATACGAGTGCGACAGCAGAGGTGCCATCCACATCGTAATCACCGTATACAAGAATCTTCTCGCCCGTCCGTATGGCGCGTCCGATGCGTTCAATCGCCACATCCATATCCCGCATGAGGAAAGGATCGTGCAGGTCTTCAAGTTTGGGCCTGAAAAATTTCTCTGCAGAGGCGTAATCTCTGATCCCCCGTTGGGCCAGAAGGTTGGCAATATGAGCGTTAACATTCAGCTCTCTGCTCAATGCCGCGATCACCTCGGGATCCCCCTGCTTCTTCAGTACCCAGCGTTTTTCCATAAAAAAATGAAGGCGTAAAAATAGTGAAAATAGCCGAGTCTGAAATGATTTTTTACATTTGCCTGTTTATTCCCAAACAAAGAATGATGAACATGAAAAGAATCTTACTGACCTTTGGATTGTCATGCATGCTGGGCCTGGCTTTCGCCCAGACGGCAAAGATCGAAGCGATCCGTAACCGTTATTCAGAATTCATGCAGATGTACGACGATGGCTTCCTGACGCCGGTGACCATCAGTCTTTCAGTGAACCGTCCGGCCATCGGGCCCCAGATGACGGAAGCCCTGTTTTACTGGAACGATATGATGAGTGAATCCTATGAAGCGGTCAATGATGCGGGTGATGTGGACTATGTGATCCGCAGGGAGCTTTATCTGATCAAAACCTCCTACAACATCGCCGCCAGCGTCCAGACCACCATCGAGTATCTTTACGACAGCACAGGAGCCCCGGTCTTCTGTTTCTTCGCTGAAAGGAGTGAAATCATAACCGAAATAAGGTTTTACTTCGACAAAGATCAGCTCATCAAATATATTTACAGAGAATATGCATTAAATGAAGAGGGAGAAAAAGGTGATCAGCAGAAAGAGGTCATGATGGAAAAGAATTTTGACAAAGATATTCTGCAGAAATCCCAGCACTACTATAAACAGGCAGTTAAACTGAAGGAATACTGGACCCTGGCTTTTGGTATAGAAGGTTTGCGGGACTGATCAGGCGTCCTGCTCTCCCTGAGCAGCAGTCCAGGCCTCTTTTTCAAATTCACTGAGACTTAATGCATCTTCCAGACAATAGCGACCGATGCGTGTACGGCAGAGCGACGAGAGATAAGCACCGCTTCCGAGTCTTTGTCCCAGATCACGCGCAATGGAGCGGATGTAGGTTCCTTTGCTGCAAACAATTCTGAAATCTGCTTCCGGCCATTCGTATCGGGTGATATCGAAGCGGGTGATGCTCACACTGCGCCCCTTCATTTCCACTTCTTCACCTTCCCTGGCATATTCATACGCCCTTTTACCATCAATGAAACGGGCGGAAAAGACAGGAGGGATCTGCTCGTAGGTCCCGCATAGTTCATCAGCAGCCTGCTGCAGGGCTTCTGCACTCACAGCGTTGGCGCCCGGAAAGGGCACAACAGCAGTTTCAAGATCAAAGGAGGGCGTAGTAGCGCCGAGAATGAAGGTGCCGGTATATTCCTTTTCGAAGGCCTGAAATTCCTCAATTCTCTTGGTGAACTTCCCGCTGCAGATAATCAGCAGTCCGGTGGCCAAAGGATCCAGCGTACCTGCATGCCCGGTCTTGACATTACCGAGTTTCAGGCGGTATTTCAGGACAGACCTCACTTTGTTGACCGCATCAAAGCTGGTCCAGCGATAAGGTTTATTGATGAGGATGACCTCCCCTTCTCTGAAATCACGAAACATCAGCCGGAGATTTGCAGATCATAACCCAGGGCCATGAGAACAAGGATAAGAATTCCCAGGGCGATACGGTAATAGCCGAAGATCCTGAAGCCCCACCGGGTGAGTATGCTGATGAAGCCTTTTATGGCGAGCATGGCCACGATAAAGGCTACAACATTGCCTACCGCAAGCAGTATGATGTTTGACGTATTGATGCTTTGGTCGGGGTTCATGAATACTTCTTCATAAGAACTTACGAGCTTGTAGCCTGATGCGGCAAGCATGGTGGGTACGGCCAGGAAAAATGAAAACTCTGCCGCTCTTTTACGGCTCATTCTACGACTCATCCCTCCGATGATGGTAGCCGCTGAGCGGGATACACCGGGGATCATGGCGATGCACTGGAACAGTCCCACGATGAGAGCCGATTTATTGCTGATCTCGCCCTCTTCTTCATCCGTATTACGGAACCAACGGTCGACAAAGATAAGCACGACACCTCCCGCCAGCAGGGCGATGGCCACAACCAGTACATTTTCGAGCAGGGCGTCGATATAGTCACCCAGCAGGAAGCCCAAAACAGCTGCGGGCAGGAAAGCGATCAGCAGTTTGAGATAGAAATTCCAGGTTTTGAAGAATCGCTTCCAATAAAGCACCAGTACAGATAAAATAGCCCCGAACTGTATGTTAACAACGAACAAGCGGGTAAAGGCATCTGACTTAAGTCCCAGAAAACTCTGGGTGAGGATCATATGTCCCGTGGAAGAAACGGGCAGAAACTCAGTGAGCCCCTCCACCACAGCGATCAGGATCGCTTCGAAGACAGACATGGATTAATCTTTCGGCTTTTTGAGGATGGCAACAATCTCCACAGCGAAGCCCAGCAGGATCAGGATGGGGGCAACGGTCAGGCGCTGAGCATCAAAAATAGCCGGGTTGAAAACATTGGGGTCTTTGCTTCCGCCTCCGATCATCAGTATAAATCCAACAGCCATGAGGACGATGCCAGAGATCATCAGAATGTAGTTGATCTTACCGAAAGCAAAATCCGCTGTATGAGTTTCCTGGGCTTTCTGGCGCACAGGTGCGGAAACAGACTGCACCTTTGGAGGTGTTACTTCCGCCGCTTCTTTCTTCTGCAGGGTTTGTTGGCTTTTCAGTGCAGGAACCGGCTTTTTCTTGTTGGCCATATCTTGTTGTTTTTTAATTGCTGATGTGTGCAAAAATACAGGTTTTCGCTGAAACTGCTAATATTGATTGTAAAGAGTGTCAGTCCTTGCCCTGAGAAAGCGCCGTACGGCAAAGAAAGTCGACCACCATGTCATCAGTACTCCGGTGAGGATCACAAAAAGGAAGAGGACGGCAAAGAGGTCGGCCGACTGCAGACTTACAATCTCCGGGATTTCCTTCCGGGCCAGATAAATCACTCCGATCAGTCCGCCAATGGCAATAATGGCGGCGAGCAGTCCGTGAAAAACCTCGGTAGCGATGAAGGGACGACGAATAAACCGTTCAGTGGCTCCTACCAGCAGCATAGAACGGATGAGAAAGCGTTTGGAATAAACGGAGAGACGTATCGTATTGTTGATCAGTGCAATTGCGATAATCAGAAGCAAGAGGCTGAAGGCGAGAATCACCAGGGTGATTTTTCTGACATTTTCATTGACCAGATGGACCAGACTTTTCTGGTAGAACACTTCTTTTACATCGTCGTTGCGCAGCAGGTCTTTTTCGATGAATTCAAACTGCTCCGGAACGGCATATTCCGCTTTGAGATGCACCTCAATGCTTGTATGCAAGGGATTGTAGCCTATGAAGCGGATGAAATCCTCCCCGAGTTCCTCCTTAAAGAGCTCGGCAGCTTTTTCTTCAGTGATGTATTCCGTTGATTTTACATACTCTTTTGCGTCCAGTTTCTTCTGGAGTTTGAGTACATCGGCTTCCTTCACATTTTTGTTCATAATTACCGTAAAGCCGATATTTTCTTTCACATAGTCCGACAGTTTCTGTGCGTGAAGAAGCAGCAATCCGATCAGTCCGATGCTGAACAAAACCAATGAAATACTCACGATGGTAGTTACATAGGAGGCTTTCAGCCGCCTGCCGGTATAACGGTCCTGTTTCGATTTCATGTTCTCGTTTTGGCGTGCTAAAATAGTCATTTCTGTCGAATCCGATGAGGGGGTTAATGAAGTGATGAAGTGTCGAAAAGTCTTATGGTCATAAAGTCAAAGTAACTGGGTAACCGGGTGACGGGTGACGAAGTGATGGAGTGATGGAGTGATGGAGTGATGAATTGATGGAGTGACCGGGTGAGGTTGGAAAATCATCAGATTTTCAAATAACTAAAACTGCAGATAAATCACTATTTTCGCAGGTCGAAAATTTACAGGTAAGAAGATATGGATTACAATTTCAGGGACATCGAGGCTAAATGGAGAACATACTGGAACGACCATCAGACCTACAAGGTTGAAAACGGGGATCCCAAACCCAAGTATTACGTTCTTGACATGTTTCCTTACCCCTCAGGTGCCGGTTTACACGTGGGGCATCCGCTCGGTTACATCGCCTCTGACATTTACGCAAGATATATGCGCCTGAAGGGATACAATGTGTTGCATCCCATGGGATATGATGCATACGGACTCCCCGCAGAGCAATATGCGATACAGACAGGACAGCATCCGGCCATCACCACAGAACAAAACATCAAGCGTTACCGCGAACAATTAGACCTCCTGGGGTTTTCCTTTGACTGGAGCCGTGAGGTGAGAACCTGCGACCCCTCTTATTATAAATGGACCCAGTGGACATTCATCCGGCTTTTCCATAGCTGGTACGATAAAGAGGCAGGCAAGGCAAGGCCTGTTGATGAACTGACGACGCATTTCGAAACTTACGGAACGGAAGGACTCAGGGCGGCCGGAGGTGAATCCCTGCAATTCACCGCCACAGAATGGACATCATACACAGAACGGCAACAACAGGAAATCCTGATGAATTACCGTCTGGCCTATCTGGCCGACACCATGGTGAACTGGTGCCCTGCACTGGGTACGGTATTGGCCAACGACGAGGTGAGCGAAGGATTCTCGGTGCGCGGGAACCATCCGGTGATCCGGCGTCAGATGAAACAATGGTTACTGAGGATCACAGCTTATGCCGACCGTTTGCTCGAAGGGCTTGACCGAATCGACTGGCCGGAGCCGCTGAAAGAGATACAGCGGAACTGGATCGGACGTTCTGAAGGAACATCCCTGAGTTTCCGCATCAAAGGCCGCGATGAGACCATCAGGGTTTTCACCACCCGTCCCGACACCATCTTCGGGGTTTCTTTTCTTACCCTGGCTCCTGAACACGAATTGGTCAAACTGATAACGGATCCTTCGTGCCGCAAGGCTGTGGATGACTATGTGAAGGAAGCGGCCAACCGTACCGAAAGGGAAAGGATGGCCGAGGTTGACCGGATTTCCGGTGTTTTCACGGGTGCTTATGTTGTGCATCCTTTCAGCGGTAAACAACTTCCCGTTTGGATCGGCGATTATGTACTGGCCGGCTACGGAACCGGTGCGGTGATGGCTGTACCCGGGCACGATAGCCGCGACTGGGCATTCGCCAGGCACTTCGGGCTCGAAATCCCCGAGGTGGTCACAGGAGGAGACATCAGCCAGGGTGCATGGGATGCCAAAGAAGGAAGCATGATCAATTCAGGCTTTCTCGACGGGCTGCAGGTGAAGGAGGCCATCGAAAAGGCAATAGAAGAGATCTGCAAACAGGGCCTGGGAGAGCGGAAAACGAACTACCGTCTGCGCGACGCCATTTTCAGCCGTCAGCGTTACTGGGGCGAACCCTTCCCGGTCTATTACAAAGAAGGACTTCCCTACACACTCGACGAGTCTTCGCTGCCGCTGGAGCTCCCGCCGGTAGACGCCTATTTGCCCACCGAAGAAGGTGAACCGCCACTGGCGAGGGCAAAAAACTGGACAACCCCGGAGGGTTACCCCCTCGAGACCAACACCATGCCCGGTTTCGCCGGTTCCAGCGCCTATTACCTGCGTTACATGGATCCACGAAATGAGAACATGTATTTCTCAAAAGAAGCCAACGATTACTGGCAGGATGTGGATCTGTACATCGGTGGTGCAGAGCATGCAACAGGCCACCTGATCTATGCACGTTTCTGGAACAAATTCCTTTACGATCTGGGTTTGTGTTGCAAAGACGAGCCTTTCAGAAAGCTCGTCAACCAGGGCATGATACAGGGACGCTCATGCCTGGCCCACCGGATAAAAGGAAAAAACACTTTCGTCTCGCTCGGATTGATCGCACAGCACGATACTTCACCTATCCACATTGATATCTCCCTGGCTGATAACGACATCCTGGATACAGAAGCCTTCAGGAAATGGAGACCGGAATATGCAGATGCGGAATTCGTTCTTGAAAACGGAAAATTCATCTGCGGTACGGCCGTGGAAAAGATGTCGAAATCACTGCTCAACGTGGTCAACCCCGACGAGCTCATTGATCGTTACGGTGCAGACACCCTCAGGCTCTATGAAATGTTCCTCGGGCCTATCGAAATGCACAAACCCTGGGACACCAAAGGTATCGAAGGCGTGTTCCGCTTTATCCGCAAGCTCTGGAAACTCTACCACGATCACGATAACGTGTTCTGCGTGGTCAACGAAGAAGCAGGTCCGGCTGAGTTAAAGGTCCTTCATAAAACCATTAAAAAGTTGAAAGAGGATATCGAACGCCTCAGCTTCAATACCTGCATTAGTGCATTCATGATCTGCGTCAACGAGCTCACAGAACTGAAGTGCAATAAAAATGAGGTACTTCAGGATCTTGCCGTGATGCTCAGCCCATTTGCCCCCCATATCGCTGAGGAATTGTGGTCGCTGCTGGGAAATACAGAATCGGTTACAAAAGCCGCATTCCCCGAATTCAACCCGGACTACCTGAGCGAAGACAGCTTCAAATATCCCGTTTCGGTCAACGGTAAAATGAGGTTCATGCTTGAGCTTCCCCTCGGCATGAGCCATGAAGAGATCCAGGAGGCGGCCTCCAATGCACCGGAACTCCGCAAATGGACGGAAGGGAAAAACATCCGGAAATTTGTGATCGTTCCCGGAAAGATCATCAATGTTGTTGTTTGATAATTAGATACTTACAGGCTTTTACCTGTCTTTGGTATGCTTCTTGACAAGCCCGGGCCTCATCAAAAATCCTGAGCTATGAGAAGTTTATTGATTCTGACCGCGATCGCTTGCGCAGCAACAGGTCCGGTATCGGCACAGCTTCGGAATGTCAGCAACGAAGCATTTCAGAGAGGTGAAAAACTCACCTACAGTGTTTATTATGATGCAGTCCTCACAGGCAAAGTGAAAGCCGGATCGGCTACCCTGGAGATCAAAGATGAAAACAAGGTGATCAATGGCCGCAACACATATCATATCGTTGCTTACGGTAAGACCAAAGGGGCTTTCAACCTTTTTTTCAAAGTGATTGACCGTTACGAAACCTATCTTGATGAAGAATCCATTGCGCCCTGGCTTTTCATTCGCAGGGTCAACGAGGGAGGATACATCATCAACCAGGATGTGACCTTTAACCAGAACAAAAAGACGGCTTACTTCAAGGACCTGAAAAAGGGAACGACGAATACCCTGGTCACCCCGGAATATGTTCAGGACATTATTTCTGCTTTCTACTACGCCCGTACTTTCGAATTTTCCAATTCCTCGAACAATACAGAATTCCCTGTCAAGTTCATGCTCGACGACACCGTATATTCCACCAAGTTTATTTACATGGGGAAAGAAAATGTAAAAACAGCCATTGGAACGGTCCGCTGCCTCAAATTCAAACCGCAGGTGCTCACCGGCAGTGTCTTCAAGGATCCCTATCCGATGATCGTTTATGTTTCGGATGACCGCAACAGGGTTCCTGTAATGGCCGAATCGGAGGTACTGGTCGGCAAAGTCAAGCTGGAACTGGTGAACTACTCGGGACTGAAGAACAACTTCACAGCCATGCTGAAATAGTTTTGCCATATATAAATGCCAGGGAGCGGACATTGGATTATTTGGTTGATGAATGAAATGATTAAATTTGTGCTAATGATTCCGCTCTCTTTTTTTAACTCAGGAGGCGGCTTTCCTTCAAAAAAGGGGAGTCGCTTTGTTTAAGACGATATCTTATGAAAAGGTTGATCATTGTTATTTGCTCACTCTGCTGGACGCTGACCTCATCCGGACAACTCAGGGAGGTTAAGAACGAAGCCTTTCAACGGGGGGAGTTCCTCACTTACAAGGCCTATTATGATGCCCTGCTTACAGGGCAGGTGGTAGCCGGGAGCTGCACTTTCGAGATCACCGATGAGAATAAGATCATCAACGACCGCAGCACCTACCACATGAGGGTCATCGGGAAAACCAAAGGGGCCTTTAATTTCTTTTTCAAAGTGGTGGACCGTTATGAATCTTATGTGGATGAAAAGGCCATCGTGCCCTGGTTATTCATCCGACGGGTTGACGAGGGCGGTTACATCATCAAACAGGACGTCACCTTCAACCAGAATAAGAACGTGGCGTATTTCAAGGACCTGAAGAATGAGCGCTCATCCACAGTCACAGTTCCCAAATACATTCACGACATTGTCTCTGCCATTTATTATTGCCGTACTATCGATCTCAGCACCTATGACATGAATCAGGATTTTGCCGTGAAATTTCTGTTGGATGATACGGTGTTTTCCACGAAAGTGATTTTTCAGGGAAGAGAAACCATTAAAGTGGGCATGGGTAAGATCCGTTGTATCAAGATCAAACCGCAGGTGCTGACAGGAACCGTTTTCAAAGATCCATACCCGGTAACATTGTGGGTGAGCGATGACAAGAATAAAGTTCCGGTACTGGCCGAATCGGAGATTCTGGTGGGGAAGGTCAAGCTGGAGCTGGTCAGTTATTCGGGCTTGAAGAATTCTTTTTCTGCCTTTGTCAAATAGGTGAATGTTCAATCCGTGAAACATGAAAATCCTGTTCAGCACAGCCCTGGCTTTCATTGCCCTTCAGCTGATCGCCCAGTACCCGGCAGTGAACAATACGGCCTTTGCTGCAGGGGAAAAGCTGACCTACAGGATTTATTACCATTCAGCCCTCACCGGATCTGTTACCGCAGGGAAAGCAGTCTTTGAGGTCAGTGCGGAGAGCAGGAAAATCAGCGGGCGTGAGACCCACCATATTGTCGTAGACGGCAGCACACAGGGGGCTTTCAACTTCTTCTACAAAGTGAAGGACCGGTTTGAAAGCTTTGTAGACATTGAATCTCTGCTTCCGCTGTTATTTCTCCGCCGGATCAATGAAGACGGATACATCCGTAATCAGGACCAGGTATACGATCATGTGAACCGTGTGGTACATTTCAAGGACAACCTACAGGGGACGCAAAGCAAAATTCCCGTTCCTGCCGGGACCCACGACATTCTTTCAGCGATTTACTACCTGCGTAATGCGGATGTTTTCGCACAGGAAGAGGGCAACACAGTGAAGCTGCGCTATGTTTTTGCAGATTCATTATACACTTCACAAATCAGGATTGCCGGTTATGAAACGGTTCAGACCGGGATCGGGAAGGTGAGCTGCATCAAGGTTCAACCGCAGGTATTAACGGGGAGTGTCTTCAGCGAACAGTATCCCTTAACTGTCTGGGTCAGCAACGACAAGAACCGTTTACCGGTAATGGCGCGCTCTGAGATCCTCGTGGGAAGTGTAAGGATGGAGCTGGTGTCGTGGAGCGGTCTGAAAAATCCTTTTTCCGCATTGAAAAAATAAAAACCATAGCAGGAACATGGATATTTTATTACTTTCGTTATTCAATCCCAACAAAACTCCTATGAAACAATTTCTCTTGTCCCTTGCGTTCATTCTGGTCATATTTCTGCCGCTGAGTGCTCAGAAGATCGCGGAATCAGAAGTTCCGTCTTCAGTGGTTAAAATGTACCACATGAAGATGACTGATACCGTTACCACAAGCTGGGAAAAGTATGACAATTTTTATACTGCACGTTTTACCAAGAGTAATCTGAAGGCCAGCATGGTTTTTTCAGAAAATGCGGAGTGGATCTGGACGCGGTGGGAAATTCCTTCGCAGTATCTTCCTAAAAAGGTCAGTGAGCATCTGGTGGCTACCTATCCCAAATACAAGATCACAGGCACGACTATCGAATACAAGCCGGGCGGGGAATACTACCTGGTGAAGCTGAAAAAGAAGAAAGAAAAGAAGACGCTCCGCTATTCCATTAAAACCGACTTCGTAGGTGAAGAGCCTGATGTTTCCGCTCAAAAAAAATAATCCGGCAATGTCCGGGAAGAATCTCGTCCGGCTGATCTGCCTCATCCTTCTTTTGTTCCCGGCCGCTTTGGCCCGGTCACAGGATAAACCTTACGTACTCGTGATACACGGCGGGGCGGGAAGCATCAGTCCCGCAGGAATGAGCCCGGAAGAAGAACAGGCTTACGAGCTCAGTCTGAACCGGGTGCTGGAGGCCGGCGATTCAGTGTTGAAGGCCGGTGGTACAGCCATTGACGCTGTATGCCTGGTGATCACACTCATGGAAGACTCTCCGCTTTTTAATGCCGGTAGAGGAGCGGTCTTTACGGCAGAGGGGAAGAATGAGCTGGATGCCTCCCTGATGGAAGGTCTGGAACTGAAGGCGGGTGCAGTGGCCGGAGTCACCACGGTAAAGAATCCCATACTTGCAGCCCGCGCGGTGATGGAAAAAAGCCGTCACGTCATGCTGGTGGGTGCGGGGGCAGATCAGTTTGCACGCGAAAACGGGCTGGAAATGGTTGACCCATCCTGGTTCCGCGATGAGAAAAGATACGAGCAATGGAAGAAAAGCCAATTACCTGATAAAAAAGGCACTGTGGGGGCAGTAGCCCTGGATCGCTACGGTAACCTGGCGGCCGGAACCTCAACAGGGGGAATGTCGAACAAAAAATTCGGCCGTGTTGGGGATTCACCCATCATCGGTGCAGGAACCTATGCGAACAACAAGACCTGCGCGGTTTCTTCGACAGGCTGGGGGGAGTATTACATCAGGAGCGTGGCCGCCTACGACGTGTCGGCACTCATGGAATACCGGGGCATGGGTGTGGCTGAAGCCGCCGATACGGTTTTACAAAAAATTGCCCGTCTTGGCGGTGATGGAGGCATGATCGTCCTCGACGCCCGGGGAAATTTTGCCATGCCCTTTAATACTGCCGGAATGTTCCGCGGCTATATAAGGTCCGGCGGGGATAAAAAAGTTCTGATGTATAAATGAACTGCTCTATATCAGAGCAGGGTCGGATCATGTTCGCGTTCTGAATGACTTTCAGACTATTTCACGGATTCGATATCCCAGCATTCGCGGTGCTTTCCCTGCATGCCACGATAAAATTCTTTGATCTGACGCATATCAGCCTCATAGTCGCCCGAAGGCCAGATGACGGGACCTACACCACCCTTTTTACGGCCATAGTCGATATAACCCAGTACGATGGGTATACCTGCCGTTTGCGCCAGAAAATAGAAACCTTTCTTCCAGTGATTTACTTTCTCCCTTGTCCCCTCAGGGGTAATCACGATGGCAATACGTTCTGATTTTTCGATCATAGTGACCACCTGATTGGTCACATTGCTGCCCCTGCTGCGGTCAACAGGTATTCCTCCCGAACCCCTGATGATCCAACCCACCCAAAAAGTAAAGGCTTCCTTCTTAATCAGGAAACTGACCTTGATCTTCAGGCGCCAGAAACCGAAACGTCCGATTATGAAATCAGACATGCTGGTATGGGGTGCCACCACAATGATGCACTTTTTAACCTCAGGCGGGAGTTTTCCTCTGACATCCCACCCCCACAACCACAGGGTAAACCTGGCCCAGTAATATAAAATGACTGATCGCATGGGGCGCAAAAGTACAAAAAAAAGAGGCCGTCACACCCTGTGACCGCCTCTGTTGTTAAAAAACTCATTACTAAGGCAAACCATTCAGGTATGCGATCTCCTGGGACGTGAGCGTAAGGCCGTTATCCGTTACATTCCAAACGATTTGCTGGATATTGTATTCTTCCCCATAAGGATATTGCTTGCCATTCATTATGGTTGTAATCGTGTTCAGTTGGGTGTTGTTCGTGATGGGTCCGAAATAATACACAGCGTCATAAGAACTTGGTGCCAGATGAGCATTCAGACAATAGGCCCTGAGCTGAATGAAAGCTGTATCCAGTGCAGGTACAGTAACCTCCACATCCTGAAGTATATAACCCTTCTGATATACGGGAATGTGCTGATACAGATCACTTGAATCAATGAAGATCAAGCCACCCGGCATAGTAAAGGTGGTTGCGTTAAGTGCGCTGTTATAAAACTGGATAAACAGGTTCACGTATGTGCCTGTTCCTAGGGTCACCCAATTGGCTTTGAATTCTTCCACATTAAAAGGACCTGTGTAGGATTTTTCAACAGGGGCTTTTCCGTATAAACCGCCTCTGATATCACCCAAAACCCTGATATTGGAGGGGAGTTTGAAGTACTTACCGGTCGGATAACCGGTGTTGGAACCCAGTCCTGAGAGGGGGTTTGCATCATTGGTGGTGACCACAGGCGGGGGGTCATCCTTGGCGCAGGAGGCCAGCAGTAAAGCGGCCACCAGGGCAAATACCATAAAATAAATTCTCTTCATATCGGATAGGTTTGAGGTGAATGAAAACAAATCTGACAAAAAAACGTTAAACAATGGAAAATCTTGAAATTCAATTTATATTCACAACAAATATAAGGATTCAGGCATCAATTGCAAGTTTTTTTTGATTTTTTTTCTTCAGTCCTGTAACTTTCCTTCTGCTTCAATCGTCACACAGCCTGTCACAAACTGTTTTTCATCCGGATGACCGCCCAGGAATACAATCAATGTGTTGATCATCATGCCGACGGGGTTTACCGCTTCATACTGAAGAACCTCAGGGACGAGGATACTGCACAGGACATAGTGCAGGACACCTTCGAGAAGATGTGGATGCGGCACAGTGACATTGATGCTGAGAAGGCGAAGTCATACCTTTTCACCACGGCCTACCACACTTTGGTAGACCATACCCGGCGCAGCAAAAAAATGAGCGGGACAGATGAGCTGAAGCTGAAAACTTACAGTGTTGAAAATACATACAGCGATCTGAGAGAGGTACTTGATGATGCTTTGGAGCGACTTCCGGAAATCCAGCGGTCGGTGATTATGCTCAGGGATTATGAGGGCTATTCCTATGAGGAGATCGGGCAGATCACGGGACTGAATGAATCGCAGGTGAAGGTTTATATTTTCAGGGCGAGGATGAGCCTGAAACAGTACATCGGTAAATTGGAAAATGTGATCTGATGCTTATCGACAGGGACAATTACGGCATACTGGTCATCGATTATTTCGACGGCCGCCTCAGCAAGGATGAGGTAGCTGAGCTTATGCACTTCCTGGATGCGCATCCCGATCTGAAGGCAGAGATTGAAGGACTTGACCGTCAGTGCCTTGATCCCGGGCATACCTGCAGTTATCACCACAAACTTTCACTCAAGCACTCCATTGTAAATTGCGGGCCGGTGACAGAAGACAGCTGCACGAGTTTCTTTTTCGAATCTGTTGAGGGGAACCTGAGTCATGAACACGAAAAAGACCTTGCGCTTTTCCTGATGAAGAATCCTGCGTTGCAGCGTGATTATGAGTTGATGAAGATGACAGTGCTTGAAGCACCCCGGATCATTTATTCCGGGAAAGAGAAGTTGAAAAAGGAAGCAGTTATTAAACCATTCACAAGGAGATCTCTTCTGGCGGCAGCGGCTGTTCTGCTTTTGATCATCAGCGCTTCATTTGCTGTATGGTATCTGGGCGGATCGGTCAGCGGTAAAGCCGGGGGTTGGGCACCTACCGCATCAACCGATGTTGTGATCAAGCCGGTGGGCAGTGGTGCCGGAGCAGATGGCGGAAATGATGAGCGTAATTTTCAGGCAGATCTGCCGCAGATGAACCCGGCTGTTTCGCAGGAAGATCTGCTGGCTCAGCAGGAACGGACATCAGCACCTGAACCCATGCCTTTTCTTGGCGGACCCGACCTGATTGCCTTTAAAGAGCAGCTGCCTGTTCCCGCTTTTATGGATAACGAATACACCTTCATTATGCAGCAGATCGCGCTCCGTCAGCAGATCATGGAACAGGATTCACCGGATCAGCCGCAGAATCTTACTCAGATGGGGATGAATGCTGTGTATAAAGCCAATGGTACTGCTGATCAGGCCCAGGCAAGGCGGAAATTCAGTCTCTGGGATCTGGCAGAAATCGGCGTAGCCGGTTACAATGCGCTTTCGCGCAAGGATGTCGAAATGACAAGGGTAACCAATGCAAACGGTAAAACCGAGCAATTTGCCCTTGGAAATCTGGAATACAGGCGAAAATAGAAATTCGCCATCCTGCTGTAACATTTCGGCACTGCCCTTCGTCCTATCCCAAAAATAATCAGAAACTAAATTTTCAGGACTTATGAAAACTATAAAATGGATGAGTATCGCAGCGCTGGGAACCTTTATGACTTTTTGTTCTCTGGCACTCAAGGCGCAGGACAATACAGCAACAAGCCAGGAGCGCAATCCGGGCTCTTTCACGGGCATACTGATGGAAAGCCCGGTGAAATACTATCTGAATCAGGGAGCTGCAGAAGCTGTGCGGATTGAAGGTCCGGCAGAGATCCTCGAAAAAGTGAAAACAGAAGTGAAAAACGGGATTCTGACCTTCAGCTTCGACAACAAATATTCGGAAGACCTTCGCATTTACATCACAGCCCGGGAACTGAACAGCATTGAAATTTCAGGAGCAGCAGTCCTTGAAGGTCAGGGAATCATTAAATCACCGGTTTTCAGGCTTGAGGCCAGTGATGCCGCCATGGTCAATCTCGAGCTGGAAACCGGACAGCTTACCAGTGATATTTCCGGAGCTGCCTCAGTGAAGCTGAAAGGCAGCGCTGACCGTCATACTGCGGATGTCAGCGGAGCCTCGAACCTTCTGGCCACGGATCTGGTGAGCAAATCCACCATTATTGATGTGAGTGGTGCAGGCAATGCAAAAATTGACGCCACGGAAGAATTAAAAGCGGACGTGAGCGGAGCGGGCACGCTCTATAATAAGAGCCAGCCGGGTAATGTAGACGTGGATCAGTCAGGGGCAGGGAGTGTGGTGACGGATACCACAAGATTCAGGTTTGGTGAAAAACAATTTATGTATTTCAATGGTGATAAATCCTGCAAAGCCGGTGAGCGTAAGCACGGTTCTCCCTTCTGCACCAAAGACAATGTAAAGCCGCAGTGGATGGGACTGGAATTGGGTTTCAACGGTTATGTAAACAGTGATTTCGGTTTTGACCCTCCGGCAGGTTACGGTTTCTTTGAACCCAACTACGGGCGGTCATTCAGTGTTGGCCTGAACATTTTCGAATACGGGGTTCCTCTGGTAAAAAAGCACATGACCCTCGTTACCGGACTCGGGTTTGAGATCAACAACTATCAGTACCGCAACAACTACATTATGCTGGCCGATACCAGCATGCTGACCGGGCAGATTGTTCCGGGGGCAGATTATAAATCGAATAAGCTGGGTATCAGCTGGGTCCGTATTCCCATCCTGCTGCAGTTCGATTCGAAGCAAAGTAAAAAAGGCAACAGCTTCCATTTCTCAATGGGCGTGATCGGAGCCCTCAAGATCAAAAGCCACACAAAACAGGTGTGGGATATTGACGACTCACGCTATCGTGTGGTCACCCGCGACGATTTTAACCTGAATCCCTTCAAAGCCGATGCAACAGTCAGAATCGGATACGGCTACCTCAACCTCTTCGTGAATTATTCGCTTACCTCGATGTTTCGCAAGGGGGAAGGTCCGAAATTGTTTCCGGTTTCCGCGGGCATCACCCTGCTGAATTTCTAAGCTGTTACATTCATCAAATCCTGGTTGTAAAAAGGTTCGGGAGTTTAATGCTCCCGGACCTTCCCTTTTTAAACAAACATGCATGATGTGTTCTGTGTTCCCTTCAGGATCGGTTTCCTGCAGACTTATGATCTGCGCCCTGTTTCTGAATTATAGCAGAAGCCTTTCATCATTCACCTGCAGAAAAACTCGTTTCATCGGTTCGGATCACGCGGATCCAACGACAGCCTGACCCAGCGATTGGAAGACGGGAGTGTATACAGTAAACAATTGTTTATATTATCATAAGTAAGATAATATGCACCAAAAACACTGAATTCAGGATCCTCAGAAGAGGTACTGCCCAAATCCAATTCAAAGATCCCTCTCATATAATAACCCGATAAATAATACCTTCCGTTATTTGCAACGACGATTGAGGATGGTGCCTTAAAATCTGTATTGCCCACCTTTTTAACTGAGGAATCCGACAGGGAAACGGCATATACACTGGCGTACAGGGATTCCTGAATCGTCAGCAACCTGTTCCGTTTTCTTTCCAGGCACATACCATTCGGTTTAATCAAGCCGTGATCCTTCACAAAAACCCAGGCGGTATCCCCGCTCACCGGCATACGGTATATGCTGTTTTCATCGGGACAGGAGATGAAGAAATGTCCGGCCGAATCATAAATGATGTTTTTCAGTTCATCATTCGGAGATCCGGGGATCATGGTATCCAGAACCATTTGCCGGGTATTCAGATCATAGGCCCTGATTCGGCGGCTGCCGGCAATGCCGTATAGTGTGTCCCCAACCAGTTCCATCCCTTCCATGAAGCCGGCATTCCTGACAAAAAATGACTGCCTGTCGTTTTCGTCCACCTGAACAATGTCCCCGCTCAGGTAGTTTGAGATCAGCAATCGCTTATGCTTTCTGTCGATCACAATTTTGCGCGGCTCCTGAAGCAGGTTCTGAGCAATTGTCTCTGCCCGGCCAAAACAGCTCAGAAGCAAGAGAATTATGGCTGATATGCGCATCTTGCTGTATTTTATCATGTTACAAATTAGGACGCTCGCTGCTAAAATCTTCAGGAAGCATCTACACTGTCAAACGGCCAAGCTGTGCCTTTCAGTATCCGAAGATATCTTCCAGTTTCAGATAGACGATTTTTCCGTACTGGCTGAGGGTTTTGGTGTCCAGCTCTTTCTTCTTTCCCAGTATCATGATGTTGAATTTGCGGTTTGCCAGATAGCTTTCCTGGAATTTTTTCAGATCAGAAAAGTTCATTCCCGGAACCTGCTCAAATACATCAATGTTCATATCCCTTTTGAAGCCCATTTTCAGGGCATTGAGGTAAGAGAAAAGAACATCGGATTTGGTGGTACGCTCTGACCTTACCTGCGCGATTACCGCATCTTTGGCCATCTGAAAGCTCTTGTCCGACTCCGGCATCTGGTTGATCAGTCCGCTCATCCCGCTCATGGCCTCCGGTAACTTATCGATTTGTGTACCGATATAGGAAAAGATATAATGGTGCCGGTCAGGGGACGCCGGAGAAGTATAAGTGGCGAACGCGCTGTAGGCCAGCGCTTTTGACTCTCGTAATTCCTGGAATACGATAGAGCCCATCCCGCCTCCGAAGTATTCATTGAATACCCTGCGCAGGGGAAGGTTCCCTGCATTGAACAATTCACTGCGCGAAAGCATCATAATCTCCACCTGTTTCATATCATAATCGACCACGTACACTACATTCTCCTGGTTTTCTGACTGAGGAAATACACGCGGGGCAGGAATCGCTGTGAACTTTTCCGGGATCCTGTGCTTCGCACTGATCATGACGGCGACTTCGTCCTGTGACAGGGGTCCGTAATACAGGATGCGATGGGGATACGTGCATAGTTTTGAAAGAAGGCCGGTAAGTACTTCTGGCTGCAGGGCCTTGAGCTCTTTTTGAGAAAGAATGTTGGTAAAGGGGGAATTCCCGCCATAAATCCCATAATTATATAATGCGCTCCAGAGGATTACATCTTTGGAAAGTTTGTCATCCGCTCTTTGTTTCAGCACATCGGAAACAAGATTTTTCAGGGCGGCATCATCGGGTTTTGCATCCCTGATAACTTCTTCAAGCAGATCCAATGCCGCTGCCATGTTCTCACTGAGACCCGTCAGGCTGATCCAGATTCTGTCTTCAGAAGCATAAACGCCTGTATTACAACCCAGTCTGTAAAACTCTTCCTGCACCTGCGGTGCGCTCAGTTTAGATGTTCCCAGGTAGGGCAGGTAGTCCACGGCCAGCTTAAGACGTTTGTCATGATTGGTTCCCATATCCAGCACGTAGTACAACTGGAAAAGTTCATTTTCCTTGTTTTTTTTGTACAGCAGTTCCATCCCGTCCCAGATACTTGTGATACCCACATCCTGACTGTAATCGAGGAATACCGGTTCGATCTCATGGACTTTCATATCACGGATCTTACCCAGGAAGCGCGATTCTTCTTCACGATTAACAACCACAGGTGTAATGGGCGGTTTGACCACCTTGCTCACCGACGGATCGGTCCCGGTGCGTTTATAGGCGACAACATAATTATTGCCATAATACTTGTTGGCGAAATCAATGATATCCTGCTTGCTGATCTTCTCCAGTATCTCAATATTGCGGACTTCCTCATTCCAGGGGGTTTCCAGGATGAATGCGTTAACCATAGCGAAAGTCCTGGAGTTGTTCCGCTCCTGTTTGCGGATCTCTGCCATCTTCATATCATTAATAATGGCGGGAATCAGCCAGTCAGGGAACTCCCCTTTTTTGATCAGTTCGATCTGACCGAGCAGCAGATCTTTCACCTGCTCCAGGCTCTGTCCGCTCTTCGGGGCCCCGTAAAAAATATGGGCAGCGTAATCTTTCCCGATATCGGCGTATGTCCCGGAATACAGCACTTTCTGCGCCTGGTTGAGATTCAGGTCGATCAATCCGGCCGAAGCATTCGAAAGGATCATATCCATGATGGTGAGCAAATCCGCTTCATGGGTATTGGCTCCCGGCAGGACAAATCCCAGCATCATATTCTCCGCATCCGGGCCGAGGACTTCCTTAACGATGGGCTGAGTGATCTCATCTTCCACCGGCGGTTCGAATGAAGTTACCTCCGACTTGACCATTTGTCCGAAATACCTGTCAATCTGTTCGATCACAACATCAGGGTCGAAATCACCACTCATACAAATGGCCATGTTGTTCGGGACATAGCGGTCTTTGTAATATTTTTTCAACGCTCTGAGGGATGGGTTTTTCAGGTGTTCCACCGATCCCAGAGTCGTTTGTGTTCCATAAGTATGTTTGCGGAAAAGCCCTGCGTACAGAGCCTCCCAAAGCTTGTCTCCATCGCTGTCGAGGCTCATATTCTTCTCTTCGTAAACCGTTTCCAGTTCCGTATGGAAAATCCTGAAGACAGGGTACATGAAGCGATCAGCCTCTACTGTCAGCCAATTCTCCACCTGGTTGGAGGGAATATCGTTGATATACACCGTCATTTCTGAAGAAGTGAAGGCATTGGTTCCCTTTGCCCCTATCATCCCCATCATTTTATCATACTCATTGGCAATGGCCCATTTCGCTGCCAGGCCGCTGATGCTGTCGATCATTTTATAAGTCGCCAGGCGAACTGAGGGGTCTGTTTGTCCACGGTAGACTTCGAATAGGCTGTCAATTTTATCGAGATAAACCCGTTCAGAAGCATAATCCCGGGTCCCGAAATGCTCGGTTCCTTTGAACATCATATGTTCCAGGTAATGCGATAGGCCGGTATTGTCGGGCGGGTCATTTTTACTTCCGGTACGCACGGCAATAGCGGTCATGATACGCGGCTTGTCTTTGTAAACACTCAGATAAACCTTCAGCCCGTTGTCGAGGGTGTAAAGACGGACCTTCATCGGATCACCGTCCACACTCTCCCAGGTGTATTTCTTTTGTCCGTAAACCGCTGACACCATTGACAGCATCAGGATCAGCAAAAACCATTTGAAAAATTTCATAACAGCAGATTTTTATGATTTGGAATAAAACCCCTGAAGATGTTTCCATCTTTTGTGCGACCACAGCCAGAATTCGGGCTGTCGCCTGATGGAGGCTTCAAGAAGCTCAGTGTACTTCGTCATGATTTCACCATAAGCCGTTTGCGCAGGCTGATCCGCAATGCTGACCAGGTGAATGTTGTAATAACCCCTACGGATACGGGTCAGATCGCCATATACTACAGGATAATTATATTGCCGGGCATATTTCTCCGCACCATACATGAATTCCGTTGAGCGGTTCATGAATTTACGCGGAAAGCCTTTGCCGGCACCTCCCGGGTACTGGTCGGAAAGAAACAGACTGGCGGTCAGTGTATCCTTGTCCTTCTCAAATTCCTCCCTGATATTTCCGGCATTGATGATCTTCATGCCGGTTTTGCTTCGGCGTGCATTGATCAGACGGTTCAATACTTTGTTGGAAAGGGGCTTCCCGACTCCAATGGCAAGATGGGGAAACAAAAGGTTCATGGAATAGATCAGCATCTCCCAGTTGCCATAATGTGCCGACATCAGAATCACACTCCGGTTCTGCGCCGCATACTGTTGCATGATTTCGGGGTTGTCGCACTTCATCCTGCGCAATAAATGCGCTTCACCAATGGTCAGGCACTTGATGGTCTCCATAAACATTTCCCCGAGAAAGAAATAGAAACGCCGCGCAATCCGCTTCAGGTCGTGACCCGGTGGTAGCGCTCCCTCCAGGTTTTTCATCACGACCCTTTTGCGGTACCCGAATATGGAGTAAAGCAGAAAGGATAAAATATTACCCATGCCGTGTAATACCGGCATGGGTAACAGTGAAATAAGTATCAAATAATAATAAAGCAGATAGCTTAACATATCTGATGCGCTGCTTAAACGCAGCGCTTAAAAGTTTTTAATACCCGAAAATATCCTCCAGTTTGAGTTTCTTCACTTTCCCGTACTTCTTGAGCAGTTTGAAATCCAGGGTTTTCTCGTCGCCGAGGATCAGGATCACTTGCTTTTTACCTTTAATATAAGTCTCCTGGAATTTCTT
>CALGYY010000197.1 GCA_937934705.1 uncultured Bacteroidota bacterium | reverse complement strand
ACACAAGGTTATCTGAGCCGCCATTGCCGGAATTGCTTATTGTGGTTGGTGTGCCGGCAATAGTGCAAATAATCGACGGACTTCCTAAAACACCGGATAGCAGAACATCTCCGTTCTGGTCAATTTCAAGATCGGTCAGGTAATCCCAACTGATATACAACCTCCTATTAACAATTTTATCGAACAACAGAAACCTTTTTAATGATAACCCTATCCGACAATTCAATGCGTACAAGGTACATTCCGTTTGGCAGATCAGCAGTACTTATCTCAATAGGATCGTTGCCATTTATATCATCATCAATTATTCTGATGATATTTCCCAGCAGATCGCAAAACGATATCTTTAACTCAACATCAGTGGGAAACGAAAAATCAAGTCTTAGCTTTTCCTGTGCAGGGTTAGGATACATTTTTACAATGTCAGGTTCGCCCACTATATCCGGATTACTCAAATCCGTAAGCCGGCGGCGCCAAACGCCATCACCACCCGTAGCCGCGAATAAGTATGTGCTATTTGCAGAAAAACAACTAATTTGCGGATAGTTCAAACCCTGACCATATGCCTGCCATAAGGTTCCGTTATCATTAGAGAGATATGCATTATAAAAACCTCCTGCAAAAATATTGCTACCGATCGTGAACAAACAGTAAATATTTTGGGTTAGGCTATCCGGGAACCCGCTATTAGAAGCAGTCCAACTCTGACCTTGATCATCGGATTTATAAATACCGCTATCACGAAAGCTACAAAATAGCATATTGTTTATATTGATGATATCAGATACATCATCTTCTGGCAAACCGTTATTCGACAACACCCATGAAACACCATTATTATACGAAATAAAAACCCCCCCCTGTAACCATGATGTGCCCGCATAAATTATTGAATCCTTCACATAAATCTTTTTTACATATGGGTTGGTTAACCCCGTGTTCGCCGGAGACCAGTTTAATCCATAATCCGAAGAAACAAATACACCTCCGCTATAAGTTCCGGCTATAAGATTAGTGCCTGTAATTGCCAACGACATCACAATTGTATCTGATAAGCCGTTGTTCAACTGTACCCAGGTTGTACCCCAGTCTGTAGAACGGTAAACGCCATTACCACCTCCAACAAAGACAATAGTATCAATTGCTGTTATAGTTTCAGTACCACACCCCACGGGTAATGAGTTCAGAAGTGTCCATGTATCGCCATTATCTAACGAAAAAAATACCCTGCCTGAGCATGTAAATAGTTTGGAGCCGATGGCCATAACGTATTCAGTTCCTCCGGCGAGCGAACCTCCTGCTTGTTCCCATTGTGCATAAATACCAGTTGAAAAACTAAGCAGCAGAATAATAGAAAATATCTTTTTCATGAGGAGCATTTTTGTCCATTAACATAATTTAAATACGATGACTCTTTTATTTCAAAATCAAAACCTTTTCAAAATCAATTCTGTTTTCAGATTCTATCTTTAGAAAATAGTTACCAACGGGCAGATCCGAGGCATCCACCGATATCACTTTTGTTTGAAGGGAGCCATCAAAAATCTTTTTAATAAGATTTCCCTGGGCATCATACAGCAGAATTCTATTGTAATTGACACCAGATGAAAACTCGATTGAGAACCTATTGCTGGCCGGGTTAGGGTACACTTTTACAATGTCAGGTTCGCCCACTATTTCCGGATTACTCAAATCCGTTAGCCGGCGGCGATAGACGCCCTGCCCGGTCGCGGCAAAAAGATACGTGCTGTTTGCTGTAAAACACCCAACACCACCTACATAACTCAAACCCTGGTTGTATTCCTGCCATGAATTCCCGTTATCAGCGGAGATAAATGCACCTGATAAGCCTCCCGCAAAAATACTATTACCGATCGAGAACATACAGTAAATACTTAGATTCAGACTATCCGGGAGTCCACTATTAGACGCTGTCCAGTTCTGACCCTGATCCTCTGATTTATAAATATTATTATCCATGAAGCAACTAAAAAGTATATTCTGAAAGCTTAAAATATCGAACAAATCCTTGTCAGGCAAGCCGTTATTTGACAATACCCATGAATTGCCATTATTTTCAGAAATAAAAACCCCTCCCTGAAACCACGAAGTGCCCGCATAAATAATTGAATCTTTCACATAAATCTTTTTTATATACGGATTGCTTAATCCAGAATTAGCCGGTGTCCAGCTTTCTCCTAAATCCGATGAAATGAATACGCCACTGCTATAGGACCCGGCGAAAATAGAGGTTCCGTTAAATGTCAGAGAAGTAATATTGGTATCAGATAAACCGTTGTTAATGAGCTGCCAGCTTACCCCCCAATCTGCTGATCTGATAACACCATAAAGACTCCCCACAAAAAAAGTGCTGTCAATAATCAGGATTGACTTTGAAGCACCACAATAAGGAGGTAAAGATGTCATATCCCAGGTATCGCCATTATTCGTAGAAATATATATACCAGACATAGGGCGACCGGCAATTATTATAGAATCATTTGCCGCAACACAGAATGTACTGCTCATCGGAGACCAGCTCGCTGCCTCCCACTGGGCGTTAGCTATTATTGAAATGCTAAACAGAAATATGGTTATAATAAGTGTTCTCATATCGATATACTTTAAGAAATCGAAACACTAATGCGTTTATCTTCAAGTTTATTTTACCAGCAATATTTTTTTAACAATATAATTATTGTCTGTCTTAACAACAACAAAATAATTTCCTGTGGACAAATCCTTTGCATCAACACTCAGGGATTTTGCTTGAACTGCACCGTCAAACAGGCGTTCTACGATACTACCGATTGCGTCATACAGAACAACACTCACATAATTTTCAAATGTAAAATTCAAGTTGACAGTAAAACTATTCGATGCAGGGTTCGGGTAGATCAATATTGATTCATCCTCTTCAAACTGCAAACCATTCGAAAGAGTTGTTGATAGTCGGTAGGCGCCCTGATTAACTAAATCCTGAAACCTCGCAATAAATGCATCAGTGGTATATGGGTATGCCGGATAGGGATATGAGTACAGCGTTGAATTGTTAAAGACGGCGGCACCCATAAACTGGCCGGTAACGTAGCCAAAACCATTGCTTGTTATCGCGATACCAAGACTTGTTGTCCCGGTCGGATTAACAAAAGAGCCCGATTGAGTAACCCAATCAAACCAGGAATTTGCCACCGAATATTTCAACACAAGGTTATCTGAGCCGCCATTGCCGGAATTGCTTATTGTGGTTGGTGTGCCAGCAATAGTGCATACAATTGAAGGGCTTCCTAAAATACCTGAAAGTAAAACATCCCCGTTCTGGTCAATTTCAAGATCAGTCAGGTAATCCCAATTTGTGCCGGAAGATGTCTGAAACAATGACGTCAATAAAAGCGTGGACACATCAACCTGAGCAAAATAAATATCCCGGAAATTGCCATTTTCGGTGTATCCGGCCAAGTAGACATTATTCCCTGTGCCTGCAATTATGCTTTCACCTGCTCCGGTTATTGCTGAATATCCATAAGTGGGATTCCCAGCTAAATCATACTTGCTGACAAATATATTTCCGTTCTTTTGTCCTGTAACAACGATTTCCGACGAATTATTTTTGAACGTTATTCCTAAGCCGTAGCCAGCTTGTCCAAGTTCAATATTATACCACAATTGTGTGCCCGTAGTTGGATCTAATGCAGCAACGAATACATAATAATTAAAAAAACCCTGATCCATTGTTCCTACCACATAAACCTTATCCGAACCATCAACAGCCAGATCATTCCCCGCATCGCTATTGTTCAAAGGCCCGTCAAAATGACGAACCCATTGAAAAACACCTGCCGGCGAGTATTTTGCTACAAAAAGATCGGTTTGCCCATTGTTATTAGATGCGGTAACATTTCCTCCGCCGAAATCTACGATCTGGGCAAAATAGCCTGTTATGATAATATTTCCGGCATGATCCACAATAACCTTGTTAGCGCGATCAGGCCCTGCACCTCCGATTTGTTTACCCCACAGCACATCTCCACATTCATCAAATTTCACTATGTAAATATCCTGGTTGCCATGTGTACTGTAAGTTGTTCCGTCAAAGGTAATGTCACCCTGGAAATAGCCCACGGCATAAACATTACCGAAATCGGGGCTTAAAGGGTTCAAATCAACGGCAACGCTGGTGCCGAGTTCTTTGTCAGTACCGTCGGATGGGTGATAGGGCCAAGGTGATTGGTTTGTTGCTTCGATAACAATGGTTTCAAAAGCAGAGCAGCCACTGGCACTTGCATCAGTCACCGTTACATAATAAGTGTCAGAAATAAGTCCGGTTAAAGGATTGCTATTTCCTGCCGGGTCACCATTTGAATTTTCCCAATAATATGTATAAGGCGAAGTTCCACCAGTAACAGTAAGCTCAATGCTTCCATCATATGATCCATAGCAGATTTCATCTGTTACCGAGGGGTTCAATACTAAAATAGTCACATTAACTGTAATATCATCAGTTGCGGTACAACCATTAGCATCGGTGACGGTTACAGTATATGTTGTAGTAACCGCAGGATTTGCTGAGGGATTGAAAATGGTTGTTGAATTTAAACCAGTTGCTGGAGACCATGAACAGGATATGCCGCCCGAAGCATTCAACTGTACAGACGAGCCGGAGCAAATAGCTTCATCAGGGCCTGCATCGACCACCGGCAACGAAAACAGACTAACAGTAATATCATCCGATCCAGTGCATCCGTGGATGTCAGTCACTGTTACGGTATAAGTGGTGGTGGTCACCGGATTGGCAAGGGGGTTGCAAATGGTGGTTGAGTTTAAACCAGTTGCTGGAGAC